>NC_017542.1:937500-1239500 GCF_000237325.1 Paenibacillus polymyxa M1 | reverse complement strand
TCGCTGCTGCGCTAAGCATAAAGGGGATCGTTGTCCCCATATAAACTACTGTTTAGGCATTCCTAGCAGCCTTATCCCAAGTCATTACTAGTGGAAAAGGCTGCTTTTGCATGACTTGTGCATCGTTTCACAACAATTCTATAGCGCCCTGTCAGCACCATGCACAGCTCCTTTGCGAAGGCGGACATACAATCTCCCTCCTGGCAGCACCTCAAACAACAACATCAGAAGAGAAAAGAACAGCAGTGCAATGGCCTCTTCTGCCAAAATATAAACAGGGTATGGTCCCAAAACATCCAGTATCGATGGTGTCGACGGCTTTCCGGTCAGAAACATGTAGTTGGCACCGAGAGCACGGTCTACAATCCACACCATCAACGCCAAGCCATTGAGAAATAGCATAACTTTCCTTACACCCTTCCACGTCGGTCGGAGCCCTGCGATCCAGGTCATATATAGGGCAGCCAAAATAATAGCACTATGAGCTACGAAAAAATGGATAAAACGATAGTGAGGAAAGGCATAAGCCAAATTAGGCGTGAGTACGGCTTGAAGCGCTCCTCCAATTCCGGCAAAAAGGACCACCGGGTATAACCAGCGGCTGCGGAAAATAAGCATGAGGATGGACAACAGCAGTGTCACACTGCACAGCTCTAAGGGCAATGATGTCTGGACATCCCAAATATGCTGTGCCACATACCATATATTCAAAGTCACCTCTGAGAGAACGAGGACCGTAATTAATAGCCAGCGAATTCCCTTACTTACAGGCTTATTCGACCGAATCCAGCCCCGCGTTAGCCACAGCAACACAGCGCATACAATGAGTCCCAGTATAGCCAAACCATGTGACGGAGTAAAAGCCTCGAACCCTTCCGGCGCGTACGCATCGAACCAAGACCCTGACCATAGCCAGTCCATAGAATGCCCCCTTCGATCTCTTTCTTTTTTCGCACCTTCTATTTTATACCAAATAGTCGAATATGTTCTAGCCATCTTTCTTGCTTGTTCAATACCTTAACCTTTATGATAAAAGATATTATATTCAAAGGAGAACACTCATGCCGATTAATCGCCGACTAATTACAGATCAGGATTTCAGCGAGGCACTGGAACGTCATCTTCGTATCCGGGTATTTCAAGATGACCAATTGATTGGCTCAGGCGGGACTATAATCCGTTTTGACGATCAAACCATCGTTGTGCAGTCTAGCGTCAGTGATCTGGCTTACCATCCCAGAAAACAATGTGAGTTTTTTGAAATTAGAAAATAGCCACCACGCACCGGAGAACCCGTTTGCTTCGTTTTCCGGTGTGTAGCGGCTAAGTTTTATGGGTATGCATCATGTCTCACATGACGGTTTTAGTTATAGTTGATTCCACGTGTTTTCATCATGAGTTTATTCGTAAGCACTTTCAAGTCCTCGGAAGAGGATGAAATTTCCTGCATAATAGCCGTCTCCTCATGAGCAGCCGTATAAATTTTGTGAGCACCTTCAGAGAACGCCCCTGACATTTGCTGAATACGATGAATCTGCTCAAAGGTTTGATCCACCCGATTCGTCTGCTCTGTTACAGCTTCTTCCATAGTACGAATGCTTTCGACAAATTCACGTACAATAGCGTTCAAACGGTTCAGCGTCTGATCGACAGAGCTTGTCCGTTCCGCCTCAGCACTGACCAAAGACGTTTGCTGATGCATCAACTCCACAGTCTCTACGATTTGTGACTGTACACGGCTAACGATAGCATTAATTTGCTGTACAGACTCCGTACTTTGGGCGGCAAGTGCGCGAATTTGGTGTGCTACTACAGCAAAGCCGTTCCCTTCTTCTCCCGCACGTGCCGCTTCTATGGAAGCATTCAGCGCCAACAGATGGGTCTGTTCGGCAATATCCTTCACGGTGCTTGTAATCGCTTCAATTTGTGAAGCTTCTTTTTCCAGTCGTGCAATCACCTGCTGGGAACGACTATGTGAAGCTGTCAGCTCTCCCATTCCATCCATCAGGGATGAAAATACAGTCTGCGTCGAATCCACTGAATGCTCCATATGGCCTGACAATTCCAGCATATGTCCCGATTTGCTACGCATCATTTTAAAATCGCCCAGCATTCGATCCGCTGTTTTAATTGATTGGGCAGATGCTTGCTTTTGCTGCTCCACGCCATCCAAAATATCTTCTACCACCGTAGACATGGACTCGATTTGCGCCGTAGCTTGTACAATAGCCAAGCTCAGATTTTCTGCACTTTGCGAAGTTGTTCTGGTGCTATACGAGATCTCATTGAACATATCTTTAATGTTCAGCATCAGATGCCGAAATGCATCGTACAACACTTTGATTTCATCATCTGAACGGCGCTCTGGAATTACGACAGACAGGTTGCCCGACGAAGCTTCCTCTGCCGCCTTGGCCAATCTAACAATTGGCCGTGTAAGTAATTTTGAGATCAACCAGCCCAAAATGCCACTCCACAGGACACCCAATAACAAAATGATCGAGGTGTATACCCATTCCTGTGTACCATGAGCAAGCCAGTCCTTGAGTACAAAAATAAAAAAAGCGCTTGTTCCATAGGTTATTGCTGAAATTGAGACAAATGCAGTAACCATTTTCGTACCTAGTGACATCTTCATGTACTGTAGCCCACCCCAAAAAACTCAAATTTGATTCCATTTTACCATAAAATTGCTACATTTCTAGTAGTATTTTTCACAGACACCTATATTTATAAGCATAAAGATGCAGAGCCTTAAGTCCCCTGACCTAACTACAAAAACAACATGCTATTCAGGCAGCAAACTGCGTCAAAAAAAGTGGACGAATCGCGCTGCCGCTTACGTTCAGGCCATTCGTCACATCTAAATCGATCTATTTCTTTGTAATCTCATTTTCCATCATTGAGAATAACTGTCATCCTTTTGTTTAACAACTGCCTTTTTAACCGCTTCAATTGTGTCTATTTGGTGACTGTTTTTTTCCAGTACAGTAAACTCCCATGATCCGCTGGTCAGCTTGTCTCCTTGCTGGATATCAAAACGTTCTGAAAGCATCCAACCGCCAATCGTATATACGTCCCCGGCCTCAATATCTGTCTCCAAGCGCCGATTGACCTCATGGATAAGCGCCTGTGATTTGAGTATGTAACGATGATCATCTGTTTTTGTAATGAGTGGTGTTAGCGCTGCGGGGGTTTCGGTATCCGTATAGGAAGGAATGTCTCCAACAATCTCTTCCATAATGTCCTCTAGGGTGACAAGCCCCGACGTTCCACCATATTCATCCACCAGCACCGCTACTGGAATACGTCGTTTTTGCATCTGAATCAGCAGATCCCGAGCCTGCACCGTCTCAATCACCTGAAGTACCGGATGAATGTAAGAAGCCATCGTTGTATTTCCTGTGCTATGCCCACGGGCCAAATCATGCAGAGCTTCCTTAACGCGAATCATCCCGATAATACGATCCCGGTCCCCATGTTCAGCTACAGGCAGAAAATTGTAGACCTTGTCCTCGATCAGCTCCATAAACTCGGCTACTGTTGCCTGATGAGAGATGGAACGGATGTGGATGCGTGGTACCATAATTTCCTGCGCCGCACGGTCATCAAAATCAAATACATTATTCAGGTATCGATATTCTGTCGGTGTAATTTCACCACTACGAAAGCCTTCAGATAACGCTAGTCGAAGCTCAGCTTCACTGAGTGCTGCATCTTCTTCAGATACCTTTTTCAGCCCAAAAAGCCCCGTAATGACACGTGAAGAACGACTGAGCACCCAGTTCAGGGGATACGTTATTTTATAGAATACCGTAATCGGACGGGCAAAAAACAATGCCATCGGTTCGGCAATTTGTATGGCAAAGGTTTTGGGTACCAGTTCCCCGACGACCACCTCGAAATAGGTCAAAATCAGAAAAGCCAGCAAAAAGGAGAGTACTCCCGTTAGTCCAGCCGGAATATGCGCCAACACAAACAGGGGATGTAGCAGCTTCTCAACTGTAGATTCCCCTAACCAGCCTAGCGCCATTGAAGTTAGTGTTGTACCAAGCTGACAAGCGGATAAGTACTCATCAAGCCGAGACAGAATATTTTTAACGGCTTTCGCGTTTTTATTACCCTCTGAGGCCAATTGATTGATACGAGATACCCGCACACGAATAATGGAATACTCTGAGGCCACAAAAAAAGCAGTTAAGGTGATAAGTAAAATAACTAGAATGATATTTATCGTTTCCATAGCCCTCTCTTACTCCGTTGATGACGAAGCAAGAAGCACCCCCTTTGACATTCATTTTTGGATGGAATCATAACAAGAGTAATGATGTCCATAATCGTGTATTACCCAAAAATGACAAGGATGTAGACTATGTACGACTTGGTTGACGAATCGCCAGTGGACTCTTTTGCACAATATCTATCCATTGATCAGCTATCAACTGATGCCCAACCGCTGTCGGATGAACCCCGTCATGCAGCCAATAGGAGGCGTCCGCTTTGGTAGCAGCTTCGTTCAACATGCTCTGGAGCGGCACAAATACGGCCCCATATTTGTCGGCAAGTTGACGTACAATACGCTGGTAGCCCGTTATTTTTTCTTGCCAAATGTCCCAGCGCGCCTCGGTAGCTCCCGTTTTCAAAATAAACGGCTCACACAGCACCAGCCCGGTATCAGGCATCACTTCACGTGTCTCCTCCAGCAGGTGGCAATAGGCTCGTTCAAATCGGTCCGTCACCCCGGACGGCTCCTGCTCCACAATCCGCCAGGCATCGTTCACTCCGATTAGAATACTCAGCAAGTTCGGCTGTAGACTAAACGTGTCTTCATTCCAACGTGCATACAAATCCGAAACCCGATCCCCCGAAACTCCCCGGTTGACAAATTCCGGCTGTGTATCAGCCAGTCGACTCCCAAGTGCCCCAGCGATCAGATACACATAGCTCTGACCCAGCCAATGGTTCGCGTCCTCATTCCGTCCCCTTCCTCCGTCTGTAATGGAATCTCCTTGAAAAAGAATACGTGTGTGTCCTGTACTCGACATTTTCGATTGTCCTCCTCGTAATTTCCAATAATACCCTTATCATACCTCGTATTTTCCGAATTGGAAAGCGGTTTCAGGAATTGGGAGAGTTATAGCTACTACTCAGGTGGAATGGTGCTTTCCATTGCTTGTACAGCACCATTCCACCTACTCCGTTTTTATGTTGATTTTTCGATTTCAGACCGCTCGGTACTTACACACCTCGCGAAAATTGCAGCCCCCGCATACTCTGCGAGAAGGCATCGGTGTGAAGAAAGACTCGGGCTTGGGTCGATTATAGTAATCGTCATCAAGGCAGGACTTCATTTCCTCGATGTAACGTCCTACATTGCCAACTACCTTTTCGATATCCTCTGGTGTGGGGCGATATACTTCATGCTCTCCTGTCATCAAATACTCTACCCGTACCTCAATCTTCTCCAAAGGAAGCTGATAATGCTCCTGCACATAGGAAGCATACAAAAATAACTGGTCGGAGAAGTCGCCTTCCTTACCTGTTTTCCAATCTACAATAACCATGTCTCCGTTGTCTCTACGATAGAGCAAATCCATTTTGACATATACTTTTGTCTCATGTAGGAGCATCGTATCCCATTTTTCCACCTCAACAATTCGGGCTTGGCCCTGTTGCAGCTCACGCCAAACCGCGGTACGGTACAAATTGTGTACCACCGCGTGCTGCCGCTCCTTAATCCGGGCAATCCGTTCCGGAAGCACTTCATCATCATAATAAATCTCTGCCAGCATGACCCGATTTTTGGGATCTTGCAGCCATAGCTCACGGTGCAACGATTCCTTGTAGCTGTCATTCAACATGTTCTTCATAGCGGTCTCCAGAAATGCTGTACGCGGGACAGCCCCTTTTTCCATCCACCCGCGTATGACCGATTCACACATTTGGTGTGTAATATTCCCGAATAAAATATATAAGTTGCTCAGTTGCTTAAGCCGATACAACGTAACTTGTTCTTCAGTGCCCTGTGCCGAATTCCAGCCATTATGCGAGCCGTAATAATGATAATAGTATTTGCGTAAGCATTCGTCGAACGTTTGGGCCCTCGATTGTGAATAGGACCAGGACGGATATATTGCCATGACAGGCCCTCCTTCATTAGAACTTCCATCTCTTTATTATAACGCATGCCTAAGCTGTATCGGTCATAAAAACGACAAAAGACTTTAACCCATAGGTTAAAGTCTTTGACTGACTAGTTAGTATTCTCGCTACGAGTCCGTTCAGCATTGATCAATTCACTTACATTAACAGCACCATCCTCACGGACGTTGACTACGAGTACTGGAGTTCCCAGCATTCCGCTAATCCACTCCTTGTAATCATCCACATGATCATTGGGAAGAATCGTCAAAATCACACCAGCAAAGCCACCACCATGTACCCTGCATGCGCTATTATCAATTGATTTTAAATACATTTCCGTTAAAGCCAGGGCAACCGATACGTCTTGTTCCCGATCAATCCCACTTCTATATACATTCTGTAGCCATTTCCATGAAGAATTACCGGATTCGGTGATGAGCTTTAAGAAATCAGAAAAGCGCCCTTCCTCCAGCGATTTCACCTGCTCATCCACACGCTTATTTTCTTCAAAAAAATGCAAAGCACGAAGCACTGCCCGATCCCCAGCTTTTTCCCTGACCATCTTGAGATTGTCATACAGATTCTCAGGCGATAAGTCACGGCAAACCGAAGCGCCCAAAGACTGAGCCACTGCACGCATTTCGTTCGGCACCGCTGCGTAATCATCGGTTAAATCAGCATGATTTCCACCTGTATTTACAATAACCAGGGAGTAGCCATTTTGTTCAAAATTCCAATGGACTGGATTGATGATCGGTTCCTTGGGATTTTCAAAATCAATGGAAATCAAACCGCCATATGCGCAAGCCATCTGATCGAGCAGCCCTGAAGGCTTGTTCCAATAGACGTTTTCCGCATACTGACCAATTTTGGATTTAGCAACAGTATCTAACGCTCCCTCGTTATAAAAATGATTTAATATCGTGCATATCAACATTTCAAACGAAGCGGAAGAGCTTAATCCTGAAGCAGAGAATACATTACTTGATATATAAGCTTGGAAGCCTCCGATACGATACCCGAATTCAAGCAAACCAGCTGCAATACCACGGATCAGCAACATCGTACCGTCATCCTCCGGTTTTGGCGCCAAGTCGTTTAAATCAATGACGTATTTCGTTTTGTAGCCTTCAGAAAAGAATGTTATAACGGATTCCTCTACTTTAGCAGCTACAGCGATCGTATCAAGTGTAATACTGCCTGCCAGCACCTTCCCGTGGTTGTGGTCTGTATGATTCCCTCCAATTTCGCAGCGCCCCGGAGCACTAAACAATTCAATATCCCCTACACCAAAATGCTCCTGATACGCCTGTATAAGTGATTGATATCGAGAGGTTTGCTCGGAAATTTGTTGTTGGCCGTACATCCGTGCGAGAACAATCTGTCCCTCGCTAGAATTCAATAGCTCCATATCTTTCATCGTATATCCCCCTACTTGTATGTCTGTTTCCACGCAGAATGATGCTTTAATTATCTCAATTTTCCGTGTGTAAAAGTATGGCACAATTTTAATCTGTAAGCGCTTATTTTAATCGCTTTTATGAGCATTTTACCAATATAACTAAAAAAGAACCAGCCCCTAATCCGGGCTGGTTCCTGTATTTACACCTGATTCATTCCATACACTAACCGTTAAGAAGAAGAATGGTGTTCTGGATTTCTTTTTTAATCGCGTTTCAGCACATATTCTCCAGCATTGTTACGAGTTACAGTAGCGCCAAGTGCCTCTGCAACAGATTTGAAAGGAACATACAATGTGCCATATTCATCCGTATATGGAGCTTGCGGCAACGTCAATGTGCTTCCTTCCAGTACAGCCTGCTTGGAGCCACTTTTTAGCTTAATCGTCTTACCAGTAATATCATCAATTACAGTTGTTTGTTTGGCAGCCGCATCCCATTTTAATTCTGAGCTCAATTCGCCTGTCAGTTCACGCAATGGGATGAAAGCCGTACCTCCACGATTCTCCAATACGTAGTAATCGTCTTTAGGATCGAAAATTGTTTCTACTTTTGTAATTTCCAAATCATTTTTTAAAATGTTGTAGATCGGAGAATTCGCTTCAAAATTGCGCAGTGTCGCTCCCGGTGTTAATTCAGCTTGTGCATTCAAGTCAATAACGCCGTTAGAAAGATCTACTTTATCGGCCGTTACACTACCATTGACGTTCCATGATTGGGTCTCGGTCAGAACGGTAAAGGACTTCACCGGAAGATCGTCTACATCTGGCAATGCAACTGTCAGGTCTGTCAGCGCTTTGCGAACATTTCCTTTTTCATCAAAATACATGTCGCTTTTCAGCACAGTGTTTGCACTCAGAACTGTTTTGATTTCAGGTGCCTCTGCATACATAGTGCTGACTCCTACATCATACTGTGCCACAGCCAAGTCCAAATACTTTTTAACCTCAGTGTAAGCCTCGTTGACCAGCTTTTCTTTGTTTTCATTCAGTTCTGTTGTTACTTTATCACTACCCTCAATTGCTATGCTGGAAGCGATAGTTTTAGTCATATCAATAGCTTGACCGATCAATTCTTTTAAGCCAGCTTCATCCTTGGCCAGATTCGCCAGGAATGGTTTTACCAATGCAACCAGTTCATCACCGCGCAGTTCTGTATGGAGACGAGTCAGTTTCACCTTGTCTTTTTCACCGTATACTTCTTCGGTTACAGACGTTGCAGAAATGGTCGAAGGGTTAGGGGCATGCTTGAGCATAAGTGCAGCGGCTGTTTTGGTCAGATCTCTCACGTCTTTGGAATATACATACGGATCAAACCCGGCAGGCAGACCACTCAAACTCTCTTGCGAGTTCAAAGATATGTAATAAGGTTTTTTGGCACCTTCCAGATGAATAGCCATACCTTGGCGATCCAAAGCAAGCTCAAATGGCAAATTATACTTATCAATATGCAAAGTACCCTTGGCGGAAGCAACTTCCTCCGATTGTACCTTGGCTTCATCTACAGTCACCGAAATCGAATTAATCAAATCTATGATTTGTTGATCTCCTTGCGTGATACCTTCTTTTGGAGTCAACTTAAGAGAAATTTTCTCCGTTGACTGCTGGGATTTCACATCAAGTGTTCCCAATAAATTTTTACTTACATCAAATCCGCCTACTGCCTGGCAACCTGTCAAAGCTACCATTAACAGAATAAGAGGGACGGCAATCCATTTTTTTATATTCATATTAATCCCCTTTCAAGATATTTCCGTTATCTCTTCTATTATCTCAGTGTTGATACGCATTGTAAATGAGTAGAATGGAAAATAGAGCTAGTTATTTAGGATCAATTTTCAGCCTGAAGCATCCGGTAAGCCAGAAGTGCCATTTCCAGACAGCGACGTTTGTCAGAGTCTGCCAAATTCCCTTCTACGATTTCATTAATTTTATCCAGCCGATTATAAAGAGTCTGCCTATGAATATACAAAATTCCGGCGGTATCACGCTTGGAGCCATGGCATTGAAAGTAGGCATCCAGGGTATCCAGAAGCTGCATATGATGCTCACGATCATGCGCAATCAACTCACCCAAATGGTCCTGTACAAATTCTTGTAGAAAAGGAATTCGAGGCACCGCCTTCAACAATTGATAGATTCCGATGCTGTCGTAAAATAGCCGATCCTTCATGACCGGGACGCTTCGCGCGACTTCAATGACCTGATATGCCTCTTCAAAACTGCGGTCCGTCCCTGTCATGCGGTGCCTTACCTTACCAAAGCCTGCATGAATGCGCACTTTATCAAGCTGTCCTGCGGCATAGTTCTGAATATATTGAACCGTATGGGCCAGCACTTTTTTCATCTGCGCTATGGAACGCAGCGTTAATTCCTCCTTTGCACAAAGGATGTAGCATTGACTTCCCTTCATCATCAACAGATTGTGCAACGCTTCTTTTTTCAACAGAGAACGAAGCAGCACTAATACATCCTGATTGATGGATTCCTTGCGCACCTGACTTGCGTCCTTGTCCTGATGCTCTACCTCGATGACTCCTGCCCAAAATAAATACCGCCCCTTCGTTAACAATCGCAGTCCCATCCGGGTCTGGGCCTGTTCTTCATTGGGAAGCTGGCCGTTCAATACATCCTGAATCAGTTCATTTTGATTACGTAGCAATCGGTCTTCAAGAAACTGTGTTCTCAGTACCAATGTAGCAGCTGCCTTGGCTGTGTAATCAATGAGCAGCGACATTTCTTCCGTCGGCATTTCATTATGCAGTACTACACCTACAGCGGAAAACACCTGACCGAAGCATACAACAGGCTGAAACAAGACAGCAGTGGATTCATTCAGGTGAAACAGCAGGTGCCCTTCACGATCGGCAGTCATACTTGTTTCCACTTCATGGGCATAAAAATCTGCAATATGGTCTGCCACATCCGGCTGGACGGAGGGTACAAATCGATTGGTATCAATGGAGGACATGTAGATGACCTGCCGGGCAGCATAGTCATGAAGCACACGCAAGAGGGCGTTCATATCGGTGCTGCGTAGGGTTTCCTGCTGAAGCTGACGTGAAAATCGCTCCAGATCTTTTAATAGTTCATGATGTCGGTTAATAAGTAGAGAGTGAATATCTTGTGTAATTTCAACAAAACGCACCGGCTGCTCAAATACGATGACCGGGAAGTGATGCTGTTCCGCCAACTCCAGTATTTCAGGGGGGATCTCATAGATGCTCGTGCCCAGCTCCACACACAATCCCGCGGCTTCCGAGCGGATCAGCTGCTCCATATACTCGGCGCGCTCTTCCCCCTTCCGGATTAACCACAGGCCGGTCGTCAAAATCAGGTCATGACGGCTCACAAAGGGGGATACATTTGTGATTTCTAGCACATGAACCCAACCCACACGGCGATTTACGCCCTGTTCCCCCGCTGCCAGCTTCGCCCGCCGGAAAACAGGACGTTCCAGCACATCCGCAATGGTAAATGTTTTTTTACCTTTCATCGGCATTCTCCTTATGTGTATGTTTCTATGTCATTTTATATGACATATATTCATCAAAAAGTCGAGCCTTTAAGTCAGATAATCCGACAAAATGTATGATGCGAAGGAGTCGCTCCCCTTGTAAACTGTACCTAATCTAACACGAATTGCATTTATCGGCTTGAGTCCATGTAACTAATCAGCAGACTGCACAAATGATAGTGCCATTTTCTGCACTCGTTTGGTCGTATCCAACACTAAAACATAGCAGACATAGCTGCCCTAGAACAATGCTTGGCTGTTGGATAACACGATCAACAAACATTGATTCTGCAGCGTAGCTGCCCTAAAAACAATCATTTGCCGTTGGATAACAATTATTTTTAGGAGAGGTGAGACGAATGAGAATTGGGGTTCCGAAAGAGATTAAAAACAATGAAAATCGTGTCGCTCTGACACCTGCGGGTGCTGCTCAAATGATTCAACACGGACATCAAGTGTTTGTAGAAAGCCATGCAGGGGTTGAAAGCGGCTTTACAGACGGAGATTATGCCACTGCGGGTGCTACCCTGGTGCAGCAAGCCGCAGATGTGTGGTCCCAGGCGGATCTGATTATCAAAGTAAAAGAGCCGCTCCCCTCTGAATACGGGTATTTTCGGCCAGGTTTGATTTTGTTCACCTATCTGCATCTGGCTGCCGAGCCCGCACTGGCCCGGGCTTTAACAGACAACGGCGTAGCCGCCATTTCCTATGAGACGCTAGATGTGGAAGGAAGCTTACCGCTACTTACCCCCATGAGCGAGGTTGCAGGCCGAATGGCTGTACAAATCGGAGCACAGCTGTTGGAAAAACCAAAAGGCGGTAAAGGCATCCTACTGGCAGGTGTGCCGGGGGTCAAACGCGGTAAAGTGACTATTATTGGGGGAGGGGTGGTCGGCACCAATGCTGCCAAGGTCGCTATCGGTCTCGGGGCAGATGTGACACTAATCGATCTGAGCCTGCCAAGATTGCGCCAACTGGACGATATTTTTGGCAATCAGCTCCATACGCTGGTGTCCACCCCCTCCAACATTGCTGAAGCCGTGGCGCAAAGTGATTTGCTGATCGGTGCTGTCCTGATTACCGGTGCCAAAGCCCCGCGGCTTGTCACAGAGGCCATGGTGCAGACGATGCAACCCGGTTCAGTCATCGTCGATGTCGCCATTGACCAAGGTGGCATTGTTGAGACGATTGACCACATCACGACACATGATCAGCCAACCTATGTAAAGCATGGCGTCATTCACTATGCAGTGGCGAACATGCCAGGCGCGGTACCGCAAACCTCTACGCTCGCTCTGACCAACGCAACGCTCCCCTTTGCTCTCCAACTTGCAGATCTTGGTGTGCAAGAGGCGCTTCGCAGAAGCAAGCCGCTGCTTAGCGGTGCCAATGTCCTGAATGGACATATCACCTACGAAGCAGTCGCCCGTGATCTGGGGTATCCTTATGTTCCTGTGGAACAGGCATGGCAGACCAAAACCTTACAATAGAAAAAAGCAGCACAAAGAACCATACACTTTTCCCAGTAGGGATTGAAGTGTATGGTTCTTTGTATGCTAACTACATCTAACATATTTAACCGCATTTAGACGGCTTCTGACGAAAGGAACATTTGGAGACGGCGATAAATATCCGTGATTTCTTCCAACGACATGCGCACCAGTCCACTAGACGAAGGTGCCACAAATTCATGCATTTCGGGGATTAGCGGTTCAGGCTGGAATCCCCAATCTGCTTTGGATTTTTTACTATATTCGGTGTACACGCCTTTGCCGACAAAGCAAGCGACCTTCGGGCGGTACTCCATTAGCTTCGCATGCAGCTTCAGACGTCCTTCGGCGTACTCCTCTCGTGTGATGTCCTCCACTCCCCTAGTGGGACGAGAGACAATGTTGGTAAAACCGTAGCCTAGCTTTAGCAGCTCTCGATCTTCCGATGGATCGTATAAGCGAGGCGTCAAGCCGGCCCCCTCCAGTATGCGCCAAAAGCGGTTGCGCGGATTAGCGTAATGATGTCCTACCTCGCCTGATTTCAAGCTGGGATTAAAGCCGATAAATACAACGGATAATCCATAGTCGAGATGATCATCTACCTCGTGTAGTTCTGTCTCTGGTTCTGTCATCGGGCCCCTCCTTCCTCAAACCATATCCAGCGGCTGCTTCCTCGTTGGTGGAGGAAAAGCTTCGTCTATTTGTTGAAGTTGTTCAGGGGTGAGCTGAATGCTCGCCGCCGCTGCATTTTCTCGTACATGCGATTCTTGTACCGCCTTGGGAATTGCCCATACATCACCGTCCCGTATGACCCATGCGAGTGCGATTTGCGATGGAG
Source organism: Paenibacillus polymyxa M1 (assembly GCF_000237325.1). Lineage (NCBI taxonomy): Bacteria > Bacillati > Bacillota > Bacilli > Caryophanales > Paenibacillaceae > Paenibacillus > Paenibacillus polymyxa. The sequence continues at coordinate 1,226,052 of NC_017542.1, read as the reverse complement.
TTACTCCGTGGCTGGCAGCAATGTCTACCATAACAGGATGGTCCAGCAGTCCTCGACGCAGGCGTCCCCCTTGAGCAATCGGGCAATAGACCATTACAGGTACACCATGCGTACGGCTCCAAGGAAGCAGATCATATTCGATACCTCGTGAAGCCGCGTGATACAGCACTTGGTTGACAGCACAGGCTTCGCCATTACTCAGGCTCCATAGCTCCTCCATATCGGACTTGTCCAGATTGGACACGCCCCAGCTACGGATTTTGCCTTGCTCACGCAGTTTTTCCATGCCTTGTATTGTTTCTTGCAGTGGAATATTTCCGCGCCAATGCAGCAGATACATATCCACGTATTCGGTTCCCATTCGGGTTAGGCTCGCTTCGCAGGCTTGAGCCAATCCTTGACGGTCCGCATGATGAGGGTAGGCTTTGCTGACGAGATACACATTATCCCGGCGGCCCCGAATGGCTTCCCCGACGATCTCTTCTGCGCCGCCCTCCGCATACATTTCAGCCGTGTCCACCAGCGTCATACCCAGCTCGAAGCCAAGTTGAAGCGCACGCACCTCCTCCTGCCGAAGTGAGGCTTTTTCGCCCATATTCCACGTCCCCTGCCCGATGAGTGGTACTTCACGACCGTCCGTCCATGTAATCGCACTTTTCTTATGTTGACTCAACTACATTCCCCCCTTAGGAGCCAGGTGTCACAGGCTTGTCAAATACATGACTCTGCGTCCAGTGCTGACCGCCATCCGAGGTGGTATATAGGATCGGGGCCTGCTCTGAATCCGAGAAAATAGCCCAGCCTTCCTTGGCATTGGCCATCCCGATTTGCTGATTGCCATACCCCTCAAAGCCTTGCTTGCCATTGTTCCACGTCTTGCCACCGTCAGTTGTCCAACCAATCGTATTAGGCTTGTCGCACGGTGCACAATAGCCTCCCATCAATGCGGTACTGCTGTTAACTGCATAGAGCATGCCTGGTGCCGTCCCTTCATTTTTGGGAACCTGATTGTCTTGCTGGCCAATACCCGGTGCCGGACCGCCACCAGCGGTGGAATTTGCCAGTACAGTGCGCCAGCTTTGTCCACTATCAGCCGTATGCCAAAGCGAATACGACGTCTGATTCATCCCCGTGTCTCCAACCAGCTCAATCCATGCGTTGCCCCGTTCTACCGAACGAATAGTTACTCCGTTCAGAGGCCCCTCGGTTGTCCGTGACATGACAGGGGTCCAATTTTGGCCCCCGTTAATGGTGTGTAAAATCTGGAATGAGCGTTCTGTGCTCTGAGTTACCGCCCAGCCGTTTTGCCGATCATGATAATATGGCTGTCCTACTATGTGGCTAGGTACGGGGAGCGGAGACCAGCTTTGTCCACCATCTTTGGTATATTGATTGCCACTGAATCCTTCCTTGGATGATACAAAGTGTAAAAAGCCCGCTTGTCCTTGCTCAGGCACAGTCCCGACAGCTTCCCAACGCTTGCCGCCATCGAGAGTTGCCAGCAGTGAACCGCTATCTTCCATAACAGCCCAGGCCTGCTGTCCATTCAAGGCAAAAATCTGTTGAACCGTACCTTTGCCTTGATACTGCACATTCCAAGCTGAACCGACTGAACCGGATGGAGCCGCATCTGTTCGGGCAATCCATCCATTACCGCCGATCCAGCCGGATTGGCCGTCGATTAATCGCAGCGCGGTAATATTGTCCATGCGGACCTTCGCTATACTAGCATCTGTCGTTGCTTGCCCTCCTGTCTCCACTGCTTTGCCAGTGCTGGACGGAGATGTGCTATTTTTACCGTCAGAAGTAGTCTGCTGTTCCGGTGTATCCACAGTGGCTCCCGAACCATTGACTTGTGACGCTGCAGAATCCTTTGGTTTGTTCTGAGCCGTTTGTCCTGTTTGTGAATTTGATTCACACCCCGCTGCTACTAGGGCTACGGCGAGCAAAAGCACCCAAACCGATGTTTTTTTCTTCATTTTGTTCATCCCCTTATGTTGTTGATATACTTGCTGCGCGGGTATGGTACTCACAGCAAAGCATATTCTATGTATTACTCTGCTGTATTGGTTTTACTCTTGCGGTGAATATACGATACTGACTGCATGCGAATCCTGTATGCGAATCGTTATAGAATTACGAGTTTACAGGAACAAAGCCGCCTTTTTCAATAGCCCGAGTTCCTACTTCGCTTTGCAGCCATTCAAGTAATCGTTGCATCGAAGCACGTGGTTTCTCACCTTCGCGTGTAACTACAAACAGTTGGGCTGTGAATGGATATTGTTTCGAACGAATGTGCTCTTTGTCGGGCTCCACTCCATCAATAGATAAAAATTTGACCTCTTGACGATTATGCATCACATTTGCGAAATAATAAAATGAATAACCGAGCGCATTGTGATCCTTGTTAAAATCAGCAACTGCATTAATCATTTCACCCATTATACCAATTCGGAGTTCCCGAGGTGGTTCAGCCATGTCATGACCTTTCATCACTTTCTTCTGCATATAGGTTTGACTTCCTGAATTTTCCTCCCGCTGATAAGCAACGATCGGCTGATTCTTTCCCCCTACTTCACTCCAGTTACGAATAGATCCTTCATATATGCTGCGTACCTGCTCCGAAGAAAGTCCGTTAACCGGATTGCCTTTATGAACGAGAAAAATAAAAGCATCCCACCCAATGGGTGTAAGCTTCATTTGAATTCCCCGACTTTTTGCCAGGCGCAATTCCTCATCGGATGGACCCGCCACCAGTATCAGATCCGCCTTCTTCTCAATCAGATTGACATAAGCCTGATGTGTTGTGTTGAATCTCAGTTCGTGAGCCGCACGAACCTTGCTCATTCCGGTCAATTCATGCAGCATATCCTGCGCGAATGGAATGGCCGCTGTAGCTCCATCTACTACCGGGAAATCCCTTTCCGCAATGTACGGACGTTGAGGAAGCATGAGCGTAATCGTCAGTACAATGATGAGCGCAGCAGATATCGCGGCTACAACCCATTGCCATCTATGGTCCACCTTTCCGTTCTGGTCTGTCACCGCTGGATAACGATCTACCCCAACACCGACTACCATGCCAATTATGGGCAGCAGTGCGGTCAGCAGAAAACAGATTCCACTGAGCTGTGTATATAACCCCAATACCTCCAGTACAGGTTCCGCCCAAGCGTGATAGAGTGAAAAAAGCTCCCACGCTCCTCCAGACACTTCGGCAAGTTGGCCGCCAGATCCTCGTAGTCCTACAATCCACAACCACAGCCCACATAATAATGATAATAGCCCTGTCAGCATCAACGGAAGCTTGCCCATGTTGGACATACGCGCACTCAAGGCACCATAAGCTGCAAAGATGAGACCGATAATCCATGCATATAGAAGCAATATTACAATCACGGTTGTATCCGTCACACCTTCATGCCTCAGCAAATACTGCACTTGAGGTGCTACAACCATACTCCAAATAATATTAAACATGACTGAAAACAATCCAAACATAAACGTACCGCCCAACCATGGCCAAAACCATGCTGTCCGAACAGACTCATCCTTTTCCGGCTTGGTTATAACTCCCTTTGGATCAGACATGTACATCCCCCTATAACTAATGAATGAAATGAGACTGTAAGCCATTGCTTCTTCATTGTACAATTATGGTAAAGATTAGTATACGAAAGGATGGTAAACATGGCAAAAAGGCCTCCCCTACAGGAAAGGCCTCTTTGGTATCGAATCTTCTCTATATCGCTCTGGCATGGATCAAAAAACGATGCTGCTTCACGTCCCAATACCCATCACGTTTAATGTCCAAATACAGACCATACAGCTGTTCTATATATTTCTCTGGCTGGAAGTCTGCAATCTGCCATTCAATGACTTTTAAGTAATAGACAATCGCTCCAATATCGTAAAAGCGCTGGATCGGAAACTGTTCCTGCTGCTCTAAAATTTCGAAGCCATTGCTTTTCAAACCTGCAAGTGCTTGAGAAAGGGTCCAGTCCGCATACTCGTATTCAGGTGCTCCCAAGCGAGCGTTAAGGCCTGCACAATCCAGGCCTCCCGCCTGTTGAGTCAAAAACGTACCTCCAGGACGCAAAATACGGCGCACTTCCGCTGGCGAAAATGACTCATGCTTGTTCAGCACAAGATCGAACCCGGCATCGCCAAACGGAAGGGAATCGTCATCATGTATAGCCATCACGTGCACACCCAGCGGCTCCAATCTTTGCTTGGCAATAGGTATGTTCGGTGCATATGCCTCTGTCGCACATATGATCTCTGGAAAAGGGCGAAACTGCGACAAGAGCTCTCCCCCGCCTGTTCCCATATCCAGCATCGCCTTGGTGGAATGGATCAACGCCAAAGCCTTGCTGGCATAAGACCAGTCCAAAGGCTCGCTCGCCACTCGTCCCGTATCCGAGATGAATGAAAAATCCCATCCGGAAAACGACTGTTTATGATGCTCCAACAACTGTAGAAATTCACGATCTTCTGTATACTTCATATTTTTTGCTCCTCCACTATTGAACTGTACACGCTTTGGTCTCTATTTATATCAGTTCTAATGTGGAGGAGCTCTTGCCCGTCGATCAGGTTGTTATATGTCGTGTCCCAACCATCCCATATTCATCTACCTCCGTCCATTTGCCATCTAAACCAGACGCTCTCCCTCGTTAGAGCTTAAGGAACTGCCGGTAAAGCCTTTGCAAGCTCCGGTGTCATGTCGCTTGGAGTTAAATAGCAATAGCGTGTATGGGGGTCTGAACTAAATAAAGGTTTGATCTTGAACTGAACCAGGTAAGTGTCTTTCGCCATATTTGGAGTATAGCTATAGGGTCTGCGCTTTTCCAGTACAGTGCTCCAGAGCTTCGGATCTTCAATCGTTATTGCTTTATGCTTCTGTTGGATGCTTTTAAATAGCTTATAGTCTTCAATATACTGATTGGATTGATAAGGTTCAAGCTCTTCAGCAATAATAGGAACAGCCCGTATCGAAAAAATATCCTTGGAATCAATGATCACCTTATCCGCATACCCCTTTTGCTCTAGCCAACCTGTAAGCTTGTGATAGGAAGCCGGCCATTCAAATGAAAATTCACGATGCCAGCTCGGTTCGTTATTGGTAGAGGATGACTCTTTATTTGTAATAGAAACACTCCCTAGGGGATATCGATGTGACTGCATTTCGCTATAACTCATATTTAATACTTCTTCTCTGAGTATATCTTCAAATTCACGAGTTTCTTTTGGATTGGTTAAAACCACTCGTCTTTCACTATCATCTACGGATTGGATATTAATCGTCTCTGCTTTTCCTTGCAGCTTATCCAGCTCGTATCTTACCGTTTTATAAGGCTCTGCTTCCATCACCTTAGTCAGTTCTGTCCTGAAAGGCTTTTCCGGGAATGTATAACGCCTAGTCATAGTGGAACCATCATCCAAACGGTAGACTATGAATGCCGATTCGACGGCCAGGTTTTTGGACAACATTTTCTCGCCAGCTGCATGTGCGCGTACGAGTTCACGATGTAAATTCAGCACAGAGGTGATATAGGCCCTGTCTTGGGAGTAATAAGCTTCTTTTTCTGCATCTCCCCCTAGAGGCTCCTCTCGCCCGACATAAACTTTTTCTACGGAGTGTGCTGTTGGAATCCGCCCCTCATAACCCAACCAACCTGAAACCGGGATATATAGTACCAGCCCCATGATCACACCGTACACGACCATTTCCACTAAAGCACGAACACGCATAATTTGCCACGTCTTGCGAATGACCATCTCTACAACGATATAGCCTAAAATAGCTCCAAGTGCATACCCAAAAATCGACCAGTTTGCTCCTCTTGTACCTGCATTATTAAAATAATCGCCTAGTATAAGCATGGCGCATAGTATGACTCCTGCCTTGAACAAAGGCTGTAAGAAAGGAAATGCTATGGCCTGAGTCGCCTTTTCGACCAAGCGTTTACGATACAAACCATAACTCAAGGCGACAAACAGCAGAGAGATACCTAGATAGGCAAGTAGCTCCATGTAAGAAAAGGCGCGCTGTGGCAAGTTGTCCATAATGCGTACAAACGGCGATAAGTTTTCCCAAACATTATTATTGCTGCGAAACTCCGAGCCGTTAATATATTGAACAACGGTTTCTCGCACCCGCACATATCCGTATAAATTGCGTTCCAGAAAACGCCCTATCATCATGAATAGAAACTGAGGCAATAGCAGCAAAACATACACTACTACGGTCTGTAGCAACGATTGTCCCACACAAATCCCTACAAACACAGTAAAAGTAAACAAGAAAATCGTAAGGACGGACACAACCAAAGCCCACGATCCAACGTCATTAATTTGAAAAATATAAGGCAGTTCGACTGACGTGTTAACCCAAGCAGTTACTCCCGCAGTCAGCCATACAGGTACAAGTAAAAGAATAAGACCGCTAATTAAATGTGCCGTTAATAGATGCTCTCTACGCAAAGGTAGGCTGTGATACAAATCGGATGGCCCCTGTCGCTGAACAAAACGAAGCAGCATCACTCCTGCCAGCACCGGTACGGTCACTAGAATTAATTTTTGCAATTCATTACCTGAGCTTGTGCTATCGAACAAGCTTTTTAAAACCACTCGTGGTTGTTCATCACCAATGCTCATAAACAATGACAGCGGTACTGTAAACAGTAATCCCGCCAAGTACAGTAGACCGATCCAGCCATGCTGTCTCAGGCATTGGCGAATTACGCCGCCGCTACAGAAGAATCGGTTGGATGTCATAACCTGCGTCCTCCATTTCATAAATGAAAATTTCTTCAAGCGTCAGCGGTAGCAAATCGAATACATGTGGCTCATACACTTCAATCGTCTCCGCAATCCGCTCTCGCTCACCCCGAATAATAAGCAGCAGAACACTGCCCCTCCGCTCCTTATGTACGACCGAAAGTTGGCTACAGACAGCTTCCTCATGCATGCTGTCCCGAAAAGCAACCTGCACCTTATGCGTATCGGATTTGAGGTCATCGACCTCTTTTTCCAATAGCATCCGACCTTGGTGCATAATGCCGACATGATCACACATGTCTTCAATCTCACGCAAATTATGAGATGAGATCACGACGGTCATCTCACGTGCAGCGGTTTCTTGGAACAAGAGATTTTTGATCATTCTACGCATCACCGGGTCCAGACCATCAATGGGTTCATCCAAAACCAGCAGCTCAGGCATGCAGCTCAAGGCAAGCAAAAAAGCGGCTTGGCGCTTCATCCCTTTGGAAAAACGGTGGAGTTTGCGCTTCGGGTCCAGCTTGAAAATATCCGTAAGCTGTGTGTAGCGTTCCTCACTCCAACTTGGATAAATGGAGCGGTAAAACCGGGCCATCTGACGAATTGTCGCTTGCGGGAAAAAATAAGGGGTATCCGGTAAAAACAGAATGTGCTGCTTGACTTCAGGCTGCTCATACACTGGCTGACCACCGATTAGCACCTTGCCCGTATCCGGTCGGTAAATCCCGGCAATGATTTTGAGCAAGGTCGTTTTCCCTGCCCCGTTCGAGCCCAGCAGTCCAAAAATGGAGCCCTTCTTTACCGTGAGGGCAAGCTGATCGACAGCCTTTTCTTCTGTAAATGTCTTTGTGACTTCCCTTAATTCAATCAAGGGACATCCCCCTTTCCTTTGTTTGCATAGCTTCCACGTATATGTCGTCCACTTCCTGCTGTGTAAAACCGAAATGGACAGCTTCGATCATCTGTTTTAACAATGCCGCCCGAATCTCATCCCGTTTCATTTGTTGCGGTTGCTGCTGGGTAGGCGTGACAAAGCTACCTTTACCCTGAACGGAATAGATATATCCTTCGCGTTCCAGCTCGCGATACGCCTTCTGAATCGTATTCGGATTCACCGTAAGTTGAGCGGACAATGCCCGTACAGAAGGCAATTGCTCATCCGGCTGAAGCGATCCGTACATGATCATTTCCTTGACCTTCTCCATAAGCTGTTCGTAGATCGGCTTACGGCTGCGGATATCCAGCTCGAACACATGGACTTCCTCCTTTCAACACTGGCTCAAATTCATTTATGCATATTCAACTGTTCTAACTGTACTATCATTAATAGTACAGTTAGAACAGATTGTCAATCTTTTCTTTGAACATTTCTTACAAAAATAGCCGTGATGCAGGATGCATCACGGCTATTTCTTTTTAGCCTTCCTTTGAATCATAAGGCTGATCACGGCTTATATTGGCAAGCGTTTGCCCTTCCGGCAGTTTAAGATCCAGCTGGAACCGGAATGTTGCTCCTCTGGCCTCGTCGCTATCCACACCAATGGAACCTCCCATTAGCTTGACCAGGTTTTTGCAGATGGACAAGCCGAGGCCTGTCCCTCCATATTTCCGGTTCAATGCCGGATGAAGCTGGGAAAAAGGCTGAAACAACAAATGCTGACGGTCTGCCGGGATGCCGATTCCAGTATCAGTTACACTAAACTCAATCAGGCATTTCTTTTTACGGCGGCTGTAAGCCTTTCTCTCCACAAAAATATTTACATGCCCTCGCTCCGTAAATTTGATCGCATTGCTCACCAAGTTCACCAATATCTGTCGGATACGCACATGATCACCGACCAGCATCCCTGGCATTTCCTGATCTACATGCCATTCTAGCTGGATGCCTTTTTCCATAGCCTGTGTCATAAATAGGTCAGCTACACTGCCAACCACATCCTCCAGTACAAAAGACTCATGCAGCAACGACATTTTGCCAGCTTCGATTTTGCTCAAATCCAGTATCTCATTTAGTATCTGCATTAAAGCGTTGCTACTGCTGGTAATAATATCGATATAGCTACGTTGTTCCTCATCTAATTCCGTGTCTGCCAGTAACCCGGCCATGCCTATAATGCCGTTCATTGGTGTACGGAGCTCATGACTCATCACAGACAGGAATTCTGACTTGGCCCGGTCGGCGCGTTCCGCAGACTCCTTGGCCCGAATAATCTCCTTTTCATTCGTCCTGTCTACAAAAACCATCACAGCTCCTTTTCGCTCGCCGTTATCCATCAAAGGGCTGATTCGATAAGAAGCCAGAAAACTGGACCCGTCTTTTTTCCAAAATACAGCTTCCTCTGCCTGATAAGAAGCGCCGCTGCGAATCGCTTGGAGAATAGAAGCCTGCTCGTCCGGAAAATGGCTGCCTATTTCGTCAGCATGGCGAATCACGTCTATACATGAACCGTTCAGCGGGTTGGCTGATCCTATGCCGAACATCTCAACGGCTGCCGGGTTCATAAAGCGGACATGTCCTTCGGTATTCAAACCCACAATTCCTTCGGATACTGCATTCAAAATAAGCGAATGCTCGTTACTGAGCTTTTCAATCTGAGCAATGTAGTTTTTAAGAGGGGTAACATTCTCTATAATCCCGTAGCAGCCTACAATTTCTTCTTGCACGAAAATCGGGATATTAGTCATCTTGATGAATAGACGCTCCCCCTCCTTATGTATGAATTCCGATTCATAGGTTTGTGTCTCCCCCTGTTTGGCCATTTCGATATGTCGTTTGATTTTGTCCTGTTCCTCAGAGGAAGCCATTACAAGTATTTCAGTTCCAAGCAGCTCATCCCTCGTATAACCCGTAAGCTTCTCCAAACTCGGATTCACGCTCAAAATATGACCTTCCATATTCATGGCGCATATCCCGAGTGGATTATGCTGAAATAGTGACTTATAACGGTTTTCACTTTCACGAAGACGCTGCTCGATTTCCCGGTGCTCTGTAACATCCTGTATCATCCCGACTACTTGAACAGGCTTGCCTGCATGCTCGTCCATCTCAGCTTCCCAGATCGAACGCAGTACCTTCTGTTCCCCATTGGGCAATACAATCCGGTAAAAGGTTTCTTCGTGAATTCCCTTTAAGATCACGTTGTTGATAATTTGCTTCATCCGTTCAGTATCTTCGGGATGAACTGCCTTCATGAAAGCGTCAATACTTGTTTCAACCGGCTTGACACGATAGCCAAATATGCTGCGAAATTCCTTGGAAAAATGCATAACATTGTTGACCAGATCCCAGTCCCATGAGCCGAACATCGCCAACTGTTGAGCTTTTGCCAGGTTCTCCTCGCTCTTCTGGCGCTCTGTGATATTTCGTCCGATGGATAGAACTCGCTTGATCTTGCCCTGTTCATCCCGAATAATACGGTACGATACTTCCAGCCACAAATAATGCCCGTCCTTATGACGTACACGCCGCTTCATGATGCCTGTTTCCTTGAACATTCCATGTACACGCATGTAATCGGCATCTTCGATATGGTAAAATTGAAGCCGTTTTTTGCCGAGCATTTCCTGCTTCGTATAGCCAAGGAGTTTTTCCACCGAAGGAGAAATATATTGAAGTATGCCGTCTGCCGTGCTGTAAGAGATGACATCCGGCGTATTTTCGGTAATCAACATGTACAAATCCTCATTGTCCGAAAGCACCTGCTCCATGTCCTTTTTCTCCGTGACATCCATTGCATACGCAATCAAATAAGATTGTTCGGTAGCCTCATCATCAAATATGGTTAATTCCAGCGATAGCCAGACAGTTGTTCCCCGTTTATGCTTTAAACGCAGCTCTGTCTTGTAGACTTGATCCGTAGCCTTTAGCCAGCCTGCATAGGCCTCCCTCAACCCTTGCTGATCCTGAGCCTCATTATACAAGAGATGGTAATATCGGATATCCAGTAATTCCTCCTGCTCATATCCGACCATTTTGCAAAAGGCGGGATTGACGTACAGACACTTCCCCTCCCTCGACAAAATCACGATTCCTGTCGGGGCATGATTATACATATGTTCCAGCAAAGGCAGTCGTTGAGCAGCAGAAAACACAATGAATCTCCTCCTCTGTGGTCCGGCAGTTTTTCTAACTATACCTATTCTAACATGATATGGGATTTTTATTGAGGAGAGCCCTCCTCTAGATGAAAGCCATTAAAACATGTATGCACAAAAGATTGCCGATGCAGGTTCATCGGCAATCTTTAGATTATTTTTTTATACCACCCGGCTAAGAAAATGACGCAAAAATCGCTCAGCGTCTACTTTAAGTGCCACATCAATCGTAGTCAGCGTTTGAGCTCCAGTCTCATTTTGTACCTCTCGGGTGCGACCAACCTCGGTGGAATCCCCTACCTCAACGGCAATGTGCATTGGACGCGTCTCCACAAAACTGGAGTCAATAGCTAACCCTACGGCTAGTGGATCATGCAATGCACAGCCTGCAATACCAGGTCTGAAATTGCGATAGGCTTCCATATAAAAGTCGGTCATATCCGCCATAAACATACCAAGCTCAGTCCCTTGCTCACGCCACTTGTCCACTTCCTGCTGGGGAAGCAGGGTTTGCATGGTAACGTCCAGCCCAACGAGCGTAAGCGGAAAACCTGCTTCCAGCACATAGGCTGCTGCCTCTGGATCGGCATAGATATTGGCTTCTGCCGTTGGAGTTACATTCCCTTTCACCGTGACCGCGCCGCCCATGATAATGAGGCGGTCAAGTAATTGAGGCAATTCCGGACAACGATCCAGAGCAATCGCTAGATTGGTGAGCGGTCCCACAGCTACAAGTGTAAGCTTGCCTTCATAGCGACGAGCCTGTCCAATGATAAAATCAGCCGCATCTCCAGACGCTGCCTGACGGGACGGCGCTCCTTTTAGCTGGTTGCCAATGCCGTCTTCACCATGAATATGACGGGAATATGGCTTGAACAGCTCACGGGCATACGGCTTGTGAGCCCCAGACACGACCGGAGCCTCTACCCCCAGTTTTTCCAGCAGGATCAGTGAGTTACGTGTTGCCTCCTCCACTGAGATATTGCCAAAGGTGGTTGTAATACCAAGTAGCTCCAATTCCGGCGAATGGACCGCGTACGCAATAGCAAGCGCATCGTCAATGCCCGTATCTACATCTAAGATTAACTTTTTGCTCATGATGACCTCCACAGTAGAACAGCATTCTTTTTTTCATTATACACAATTTGAATGCTTATTCCCTTGGTCATCGAATTCTTTATTTGAAGACGTTAAAAAAAAGGCTACGACAGTTATGCCGTAGCCTTCTTTTACCACTTTTTAATCACTCAAGGGCACATGTTCTGGCCAAATCCTAAGGCTCGATTCCCCATACCAGCTTATCGTTGTGGAACAACGTTACTTTGTTCCATTCAGCATAAGAAGTTTTGGTTGGATCGAAGGAGTAGTCATTGGATTCGTTCAGATTAGACCAGTCGCTATTGTTCATGCGGATCTGAATATCACCTGTTTGCGCTCCAGCAGCAAGCGTCCCGGCAGCCGCACTGAATCCAATTTCAATATAGTTGTCTTTAATGGTGCGCAGCACATTATCATTACCTACTTGCGCCCAGTCTACCGCAGATTGCAGCTCTTGGCTGCCATCTTTCGTGAAGTAATAGCGGATTTTCAGCTCGCTCAGCTTCACGGGTGTTGTACCTTTATTTTTCAGGTTAAAGAAAGGCTTGGCAGCGTTATTCGCTGGATCCGTGTCCCCAGCACGATACATTACCACCAGATCACCCGCTGGATCTGTAGGGTCGGTTGGATCTGTCGGTGTACCTTTTGGTTCAGCGCTTACCGTTGCTGAATCCTTACTTGTTCCTTTCGCATTCGTAGCACTTACAACATAGAAGTACGTTGTTCCGTTCGTCAGTCCCTTATCCGTGTATTCTCTTGCTGTTACAAGAGGCGCCACGGCTGTAAAAGGACCTGCTTCGCTAGTGGCACGTTTTACGGTGTAGCTGTCGGCACCCGTAGACGCATCCCAAGTCAGCGTTACTTGTGCATTACCCACAGTAGCCTTTAAGCCTGAAGGTACAGCTGGAGCTGTAGGCGCTGGGTCCACACCACCACTGGAAGGCACGATTGCAGGGTACGCATTTTGTACCAGCATCACAAACTGATCATGGAACCATGCTCCTGAAATAGGTGCATTCGGCAAAGCATCTGTTAATGTGCCATCCTTGGTTGTATAGGTAGGATCACACATACGGTCAAAGCCTTTACCCTCATCGTTCGGAATGAGTGAGCTGGAACCATCGGAATCACCCGGAGGTTTCGCCCAGACATAGGCATCGATATGGCCAGCTGGAGCCGTTTGTGGCGGTGTTCCCATCCCTGCTCCGCTGCTATTACACCAGTTACCACGGTGCGAACGTTTGTCCACACGACCTGAGTTTACATAGGAGTTAATATCATTGCCGACTGCGGAAGTCGGACGGTTAGGTCCTCCCCATCCATTACGGCCGGTATCAATTAACATGCCGAGCGAGCTTGGCCAGCCTGCATTGACAAAATCTCTATGCAAGGACTCAGCGAAATCCGATTCATCGAAATTAGGATTCCATTCGTAGAATTTGGACGATTTGATCGGCTGCCCGCCAATATTCAGGTTGGGATCAGGCAGATTCGGTTCTGTCAACGGTGAAGTATTGGCTGTATTCGTGATAAAGCCATCCACACTGGCCAGACCTTTGCTAGTATCTTTGAAGATAGTTGTAAACAGAGATACCGTTGCTGCACGGTTGTTATCCCAACCTAACCAGCCAGAGTGACCGATATCCACGTATTTGTACACATTCGGAATCTCGTTCAGCTTATTCATTGTGTATTTAACGCCAGCCTCATAAATTCCTGTAGATTTGGCTTGTCCACATTGGGGAGTATCCAGATTGGTTACCAGATTTGGCAAACTGTCCGGTTCAATGATCGCTACGATGCGAATATCCTTATATTTGGGATTCGCAAAAATAGAAGCGATTTTGTCAATATAATCCTTTTTGTACGTTTCCAGACCTGCCTGGGTCAACGGCAATTCACCATTGGAAGCCAAGGCATGACAATCTCGTCCGGGCAGATCATACACAATGAATTCCGCGGTAATCGGTGTGTTGCCTTTCTTTTGCGCCAATACTTGGTCCAAATGTGCTTCCAAGCCAAGCTTGCCCCCACCGCCGTTAATAGCAGCAATACGATCAAGCCATACGGCTGTCGGGAACGTTTTGACCGTTTGCATTTTTGCCTTCAGGTTCGCATCCGTAACCTTGGCAATCGATGTGTCGACACTAGCCGCATAATCAGGGTTAACGTATTTTGTCGCTCCTTGGTATGGATTATCGACATGGGATTCTGCATGTATTTTATCCGTAAATCCTGCACCTGGTAGAAAGCTGCTTGCGACGAGTGATAGCGCAAAAGCATACTTCATTCCTTTACGAAGCACTTGCTTTGTTTTCAATTGCTTCACCTATCTTTCCGTAGATTTTATTGAATCTTCCTATGTCGGCACCTGATTGTTATATGATTAAATGTGTGTTACGCCTACTCTCTCCCTAGAAAAAGTAGCGTTCATAGTTGTGAAAGGTAAGCGCTTTCTATTTGTTCATGCGCTCACATTTTCCCCTTTTTGTCACCTCCTATGTTAGATTATAGTGAGCTGGAAATCTGCTGTAAATTGAATAAATTAAGGACTACAATTATTAATTAGGTATTTGAATTGCCACAACGACGGTCCGGCAGGGTGCCTCTTTTTCTAAGATCGGTTCTATCACTTGTTGAACTTCCCTGCTATGACAAGCTCTCAGGAGATTCAGAGTCGACAGTAAAAGAGTGGATTCATAAAAAACAAGACTGTATTCTTTAATTTCCGCCAGCCCAAATCGACAATGATAAACCTCAGGTTATCAGCTACGCCAAATCGTTAAATCTATCGACAGCAAAAAGGGTGTTCCAGACCTATGGTCATGAAAACACCCTTTTATTGCTGTTCCATCCGTCTCTGTTTATTAACAGGCCATAGAATGAGCGTTACTTCAATTGTACCAAGTAGCTGTTACGCCTTGCTGTTCTGCACTTTTTCGCGATCCTTGCCTTTGTCGGATTGTCCTGCATTTTTATTGGCAGCATCCCGGTCCAGCTGCATTTCTTCAACCGTCTTCACCTTAAGCCGCGCTGCTCCCTCATAAGGTCGGGTCGGAATCAGATCGCCTGCAGCCAAACGTTGGCGCGCCTCGGCAATCGCTGCTCCATATTGCGGCAACCATGCCTCCTGTGCCACCAGCATCTCATCGACCATCTGCCAAATTTCTTTTGGATTACACACCGCGCCCACTAACGGGTCCATCATAAACGCTTGGCGCAGCAGCTTATCGTCTCCATGTACAGCCGCTTCGACAGCCAAACGCTGAACGGAAATACTAACATTGCACACGGCAGCAGGACCGAGCGGCAGTTCTCCAACATGCGGCATGGAAATGCCATTCCGATCCACATATCCAGGGGCTTCAATAATCGCATCGTCCGGCAGGTTGGAAATTACCCCATGATTAATAACATTAAAATGTCCCCGGTATACACGTCCTGTTTCCAGACCTTCGATAATGTATGAGCCGTGCTCTTCACCGCGACTCTCTGCCTTGTACTCCAGTGGCTCTTCCTTCATCCAGTTGGGGAAATCTGTTTCAAACCAGTTGCGTCCTTCCGTACATACACGCAGATAGCCGCCTGTTTCTCCGTTGATCCAGTTGCCCAGGTCAATCCAGTCCAGAATTTCATTCGGACGCTTCCGATACCAAGGCACATATTCACTGAGATGACCATTCGACTCTGTGCTGTAATAGCCAAAACGACGAAGCATATCGATGCGTACCTTTTCGGTGCGGCTAAATTCAGGATGTTGTTCAAATGCCTCCAGCAGTCCGGCTGTCAGATCCTTGCCCTTATGTGAGGCCTGAATATACCATGTTTGGTGATTGATTCCGGCGCATACAATGTCCACATCCTGCTTCTCCAGACCGTACGCCTCGGCAATTTGGTGATGCCCATTCTGAACGCCATGACATAGACCAACCGTACGCACGCCGCCGTACTTGTTGCACGCCCAGGTCATCATTGCCATGGGGTTCGAGTAGTTCAACAGCAGTACATCCGGTGCACTTAACTCGCGGATATCTTTGCAAATCTCCAGCATTTCAGCGATACCACGCTGACCATACATGATGCCTCCTGCACATAATGTATCGCCCACGCATTGATCCACACCGTATTTTAGCGGAATATCCACATCGGTCGCAAAAGCTTCGAGACCGCCGACACGGATTGTACAAATGACGTATTTGGCATCCTTTAGAGCTACCTTTCGATCCGTAGAGGACTGTATTTGTATGGACAAACCATTCTCACGAATATCCCGTTGACACAGTTCAGTAACCATATCCAGATTGTGCTGACTGATGTCCGTAAAAGCCACTTCAATATTGTTAAACTCCGGTACCGATAACAGATCCCGCAAAATTCCACGGGTAAAACCGATGCTTCCTGCTCCAATAAAAGCTACTTTAAATGACACGGCATTCAACCTCCGGTAATTAGAATTGTAATATACCGCCATTGTAGCAATATGCCTGCGGAAAGCGTTATCAAAATCATGACCAGTTTCGCACTTAAGTGTCTAAAATCCTAACTTTCGCGTTAGCAGAGGGTTGCCCTTTTCCACTTCGTTCCATCCCGTCTCTCTCTCTTTCTGTGTAATGTTTCTTCAGTTCAATATGTACTTTAAGTGCGATAAATGTAGTAACATAAAAGAAAATATTGGAGAGCAAGGAGTAGCCCTAAGATGAACAAAAAGATTATCTTTTTAGATATAGATGGAACGCTAGTGGATGATGACGGTATGATTCCCGAATCTGCAAAAACAGCATGTATCGAAGCGAGAAAAAACGGACATCTGATTTATTTATGCACTGGCCGATCCAAAGCGGAGATTTATGATTTTATCATGGAGATCGGTTTTGACGGGATCATCGGAGCTGGCGGTGGCTTTGTAGAAATTGAAGGTGAGATGTTATATCACCACAAAGTATCGGATGAAGATGTTAGACATATGGTCGATTACTTTGATGAGCATGATTTGGACTTTTATTTGGAATCGAACGGGGGGTTGTTTGCGAGTAAAAACTTTTTGCCCCATGTAGAACGGCTTATCTATGGAGATGTGGACAATGATCCCGTAGCCAGAGAAAAAAAAGAACAACGCCCGCATCCTTTTATCACCGGCCTAACTATAGGCGAGGACAACCTATACCGTAGTGACGTGAACAAAGCATGTTTTTTGGAAAACAAAAATGTTCCTTTCGAACAAATCAAAAAGGAATTCGCAGGGAAATTTGAGGTTATTCAATGTACTGTATCTGCCTTCGGGCAAGACAGTGGTGAGCTAATGGTTCCCGGTATTCATAAAGCCGTAGCTATTGAAAAGCTTATTGAGCATCTGGGAAGATCCCAAGAAGACACCATTGCTATCGGAGACGGGATGAACGATGCTGAAATGATTGAATATTGTGCGCTAGGAATTGCCATGGGAAATGCCAAACCGGGCCTCAAAGCCATTGCAGATGACATTACGGATGCTGTGGATGAAGATGGACTGTTTCACAGCTTTAAAAAGCATAGTCTGATTTAGCGATGTTATTTTTTAATGAGTTGTGTCTCTAAATATTCCCAAAGGAGCAAGACATGTCAAACCGTAAATGGACGTTTATCCTTATTCCCGTCTTCCTGCTATTTGCCTGGCTGCTCTTTCAGTTCACTCTGTCTTCTCTTCAAATTCACCAATTTACAGAACAATTGAAGACGGTTTCACCAAACGACAGGGGTTCCGATACAAAAGTGGTATTGATATCGCAAGAGCTGGACAATTATTACTGGCGCTCAATCGAACAAGGAGCTCGAAAGGAAGCGGAGCAGTACGGTATACGGCTCGATTATATCGGACCGGACCGCATTAATCCGTCCGAGCAGATCAAACTGCTGGATAAAGCGATCGCCGCCAAGGCGGATGCGATTCTGGTTCAAGGGATAAATGATCCGGAGTATCGCCGATTAATCGACAAAGCGGCCGGCCTTGGCATACCTGTCATCACGATCGATACGGATGAGCCGGACTCCCGGAGACTAGCTTACGTTGGAACGGATAACGAAGGAGCAGGAAAACAGATGGGCATGCTGTTGGCGAAGGCCTCTGGGGAGCGTGGCGATATTGGAGTGATGATCAGCAGCGAGCGCGTCGAGAATCAGCGGCTCAGGCTTGCCGGATTTCGTTCCGTGATCAGCCGCTATCCCAAGCTCCGCATTGTGGAGATTCGCTCCTCAAATATTTCACGGCTTCAGGCAGCCCAGCAAGCTCAGAACATGCTCACCCATTATCCGCAGATTCGCTACATGGTCGGATTCAGTGCGCTGGACGGCCTTGGCATTCTGGAGGCTACAGAACGGCGTGGAGCGCAGAACTTGCAAATTTTTGCTTTTGACGATATGGCCGAAACGTTGAAAGCTATTAAAGATCGCAAAATCGAACTGACCATTGTGCAACAGCCAGAGGAAATGGGGGCCAAGGCCATAAAATTGCTGAATGATTATCTAAAGGGGAGTCATCCTCAGGAATTAACATATACCAGAGTTTATGAAGTGCATGCAGACACTCCCGATGACATGTCTGGAGATAACAAGCGATGACGATCAGAAAGAAGCTGCTTCTGTTCATCCCTCTTCTAGTTGTGTTTGCCAATATCATCGCTTATTTCGTATTCCAAAGTGGAAAGGTTGTACAACAGAGCTACAATGAAATGCTTGGCCGCATTCTTCTCATCGAGCAAACCTCCGAATCGGCGGAGGGCAACTTAAATCTCCTATATGCCTATCTGCTCAATCCAAGAGACGATAAGGATGTGCAGGGCCTAACAGAATACCAATTGAAACAGCTAAAAGGCAGAATCCAGGAAGTCTCCGACTCGACCGATCCCTCTTTTGCCGAGGAGGACTACATGAATCTGTTAGCCACATTTCTTGAACAGAAACAAGCCGCAGTTCTGGATGCAAAGGCACAAGATCCTCAATCGGCTTTTGAACATTATATTGAAGCGGAGAAAACCGTCAGCTATATTCATGAGGAGGGCCAGCGACTGATCGATGCTGAACTGGCTTATTACCGACCGATCATCGAGAACATCCGGAACAAGAATGAGCAAATGAACGGATTGGGAATGGCGTTGTTCGGCATGAACGCGCTGATGGGTGTTTTGCTTGCCATCTGGATCTCGCGCAGCATTACTGGCCCTGTCGGCAGACTTGTCAGACTGGCGAAGCGAATCGCCACAGGTGATCTGAATATCGAGCCCCAACCCCAACCGCGACGGGATGACGAGCTAGGCGTATTGGCGGACGCCATTTCGCAAATGTCTGCTGATTTGAGCATCCTTATCGAAAAAGATAAACAGAGTCTGGAAATGCGGCGGCTTGTGAAGGAGCTAGAGCTTTTGGCTCTGCAAAATCAAATTAACCCGCACTTTTTATTCAATACCTTAAATGTGCTCTCCAAACTGGCGATCCTGGAAGGGGCGGAGAAGACCAGCGACCTGATCGTTTCGCTGTCCAATCTACTACGGTACAGTCTGCAAAAGCTGGACAAACCCGTAACGCTCCAGGAGGAACTGAATCATATAAACGAATACGTGACCATCCAGCAGGCGCGCTTCCGGGACAGAATTTGCTTTGATCTTCACTTTGACGCTTCCGTACTTCAGCAGCAAATTCCGGCCTTGACGATTCAGCCGTTTATTGAAAACGCCTTTCTTCATGGTGTAGCAGATATGGAAAACGGGGCCATTATCACATTGACGCTGTCGAGAGCGGGCGAGGATGTGCAAATTGAAATTTCGGACAACGGAAAGGGTATGACAGAAGAAACCCGACTGTCCGTGCTCCGTCTTGAAGGCGGAGCTGAAAGCAGCAGTTCAACGGGACTTGGAATGCAAAACGTGTTTAGGCGGCTGCAGTTGTTCTACGAAAAGGAAGGAATGGTTGAAATCCGTAGCCATACCGGACTAGGTACTACCATAACAATACGAATCCCAGTCAAGAAGGAGAGTGAGCAGACGAATGTATCGGTTGTTGATCGCGGATGACGAAGCTTTAGAGAGGGAAGGACTTGAATTGATAGTGGAACGGGCGATGCCGGGGGTATTTCGGTTTATTCATGCCGACAACGGCCGCATGGCGATCGAATGCGCAGAAGAGCACCGTCCCCATATTGCCATTCTGGATATCAATATGCCCGGAATCGATGGGCTTGAAGCGCTTCGTGAATTAAAGGAGCGTCTTCCTGATACCCGTTTCGTGCTCGTCACCGCATATGATTATTTTGCTTATGCACGTGAGGCGCTCTCTTTGGGCGTAAAAGAATACATTCTGAAGCCAGCGAAGCGAGAACTAATCATCAGTACACTGAAACGACTGATTGAAGAAATTGAATGCGAGAAGCGAGCACGCACGGAAGAATTGGAGCTTAGGCACAAAATCTCACAGCTAATGCCGCTCGCAGAAAATGAGCTGGCTTTAATGCTTATGGTCGACCAGACGGTGGATTCGAGCGCTTCCCAACTGTCGGAATGGCTGGACTTTCCTCTTGATCAGGGAAGCGCCATCATTGCTGCCTTTGAAGGATATGCAGACGAGCAGGACAAAAAGAAAATTTACGATCATTTCCGAAGCTATGTAAAAACACATGGTCCAAATTCCATTGTGAGCTCCCTGATTGACCATCATGTAGCCACTTTTTTACAAAAACCAGCTGCCACCAGCGAAAACGACTGGCGCCAACTGATTAAGCACCTTGTTCAGCAGCTCTCCGAGCTGGCCCAGCAGCAATTTGGCATGAAAACGGCTATTGGAATCGGCTCACTGCATAGCGGCGAGGAAGGACTTCGCAAGTCCTATTTTGAAGCCGTTTTTGCCTCCACCCTACGCAAGCGTGATGGAGGTTACTGCCACTTTGACGAACTGAAGTCGTCAGAGGCTGGAAACGCCTCTGAGCTTGCCGTCAAAGCGGAGAATGGAATGCTTCAGCAGACGTACGTCATATCAGCACTGCAACGGATACGCGAACAGCGGGAGGTTCAAACACTGACTATGCTAGGCAGAGCAAAAATGTATATCGAGGAACGCTTCAACGATGAACTTTCGTTGGAAGAGGTGGCTGATTTCGTCCATTTGAATCCCCACTACTTCAGCAAAATCTTCAAACAGGAATACGGAGAAACGTTCATCGACTTCGTAACCCGGCTAAGGATTAATAAAGCTATTTCTCTGATCAAGGAGGGCAACCTTGCTCTGAAGGAAATCAGCTTTGAAGTGGGTTATAAGGATCCGAACTATTTTAGCCGCGTCTTTAAGAAGATCACGGGCGTTCCTCCCACAGAGTTCAAAAGCCAAAAATAGCAGAGATTCATCCATGTCGACCATCGACATGGATTTTTTTAAGCTCGAATGACAAGGTAATGCTAGGTTTAGCCCCTTCATCTCGAATTCGGGAATCGAAGTCAAAATCGTGCATGAAAAGGTCCGTTTATTGAAGACGATCACCGACCTTTCTTTTACAGGTGCATGTTATACTTCTCCTCGAAGAACGGAATGAGGTTCTGGAATCTGAGGGGAGATGATCATATGGGAGTAATCATCCATAATGAAAGCGCTCAACAGAAAGCGCTTCAATCAGAAAAACCCAGTATGCTGTTTGTGACGCTGGTATCCATCGTAGCCGCGCTTGGAGGCATACTGTTCGGTTTTGATATCGCGGTTGTTTCGGGGGCAGTCGAATTCCTACAGCAGCGTTTTTCGCTGAGCGAATTTCAGGTTGGTTGGGCGGTGTCGAGTCTGATTGTAGGGAGTATCACAGGAGCGGCTCTCTCTGGCTACATGAGTGAAAGAATCGGCAGAAAAAAGGTATTGCTGGCTGCCGGATTTTTATTCGTCGTCGGCTCGATTTGCTCTGCGATTCAAGATTCGTTCACCGGGTATGTTATCTTTCGCATGATCGGCGGCGTCGGCATAGGAATCACTTCCACCATTTGTCCGGTGTATAACGCAGAGATCGCTCCCGCCAAATACCGAGGCCGTTTGGTTGCTTTAAATCAGCTGGCGATCGTAACGGGCATTTTCCTGGTTTATTTTCAGAATTCGTGGATCGTCAGCTTGGGGGATGAAGCCTGGGGTGTCTCAACCGCCTGGCGCTGGATGTTCGGAGTGGGGGCTGTTCCCGGACTAATCTTTATGCTCTTGATGCTCTTCATACCCGAAAGCCCAAGATGGCTTATCAAAAAGAATCGGCCTTATGAAGCGCTGCCAATTCTGCTGAAAATTCACGGTGAAGAAGCCGCTAAACAGGAAGTACTTGATATCAAGGAATCGTTCAAAAATGAGAACGACTCATTAAAACAATTGTTCGCTCCCGGTATTCGGGTCGCTCTCTTTATCGGTATTATGCTCGCCATTATGCAGCATATTACCGGCATCAATGCCATTTTGTATTATGCGCCGGTTATCTTTAAAGGAATGGGGCTCGGTACGGACGCTTCTTTGACCCAGACCATCTGGATCGGGTTGATCAATGTGTTGTTTACCATCGTATCCGTATGGCTGATCGACAAAGCGGGACGAAAAGTTCTGCTGATGATCGGTACCTCGTTGATGACCCTCTGCTTGGTCATTATTGGAGCCGCATTCAAAATGGGTTTAACTACCGGACCGCTCGTGCTGATCATGATATTGATCTACGTGGCCTCCTACGCTATATCGCTTGGGCCAATCGTATGGGTCATGATCTCGGAGATCTTTCCGAACCGCATTCGCGGCAAAGCTGTCGCCATTGCTTCGATGGCACTATGGGCCGGTGATTATCTGGTCTCCCAGGCATTCCCTCCCCTGCTAAGTTCAGCAGGTCCCTCCAATACCTTTTGGATATTCGGAGCCATCTCGTTGTTCGTCGTAGTCTTTATATGGCGCAAGGTTCCCGAAACCAAGGGGAGATCACTTGAACAAATGGAAAATATGTGGCTCGGAAAATAATCCAACTTTAGCTCTCAAGAAGCCCAGCACTTGTTATAATGCTTCAAAATATACGACCTCTGAAGCCATACCGACCTAAATCGGCAATGGTTCAGAGGTTTTTTATGATCAGCTCCCACCCTCCTCCGCATAGTTCCTCACATCGCGCTCCACAGCAGA
Organism: Paenibacillus polymyxa M1; assembly: GCF_000237325.1. NCBI lineage: Bacteria > Bacillati > Bacillota > Bacilli > Caryophanales > Paenibacillaceae > Paenibacillus > Paenibacillus polymyxa. The sequence continues at coordinate 1,202,934 of NC_017542.1, read as the reverse complement.
GCGGTATTCAACAGGGGTTTGACCAGTGTGCTTTTTGAACAACATATGAAAATACTGTCTGCTGGCCACGCCAACATAATCGGCAATTTCTTGAATGGGAATGTCCGTTTGCTGAAGCAGCATACGGGCCTTGTCCATTCGCAACATCGTTAAATACGCGGTAAGCGTTAGCCCCGTATGTTTTTTGAAAATTCGATGCAAATACCCCGGATGCAGATTGACGGCTGCGGCCATGTCCTTGACTGCAATATCCCGGTCATAGTTCAGATGGAGAAATTCAATGCATCGCTTGATGTACACATCTGTTTGCTGCGTATTGCTGCGCTCTGCCTCTTCCCGCAGACGTGCAATTCGTACTAGCAATTGCATAAAAAGCATTTCTGCCATGGCACCCGGCTGTTCTTTTCTTTGATCCAGCTCCAGCACGAGACTTTTCAGCGCATAATATACCTCTTCCGGGTCCGATAGCACCAGATAAGGGAATGGACGCGACATAAAGGCCGTGACCTCCTGTTCCTCCGCTGCTATTTGTTGGATAGACGGTCCTACCCTCACCCCTTCCTTAAATCCAAACTCTACATTCAGCATCCGGCACGGTTGTTCACCTTCCACCACCAATCGATGTGGGATGCCTGCATCCAGCATAATAAACTCGCCTTTGCGCAGCGTAATGCTTTCTTCCGTATCTTCTCCAGTTTGTACATCTACCCTGCACAAACCAGAAATCATATACATAATTTCAGTGGAATAATGATCGTGGTAAGACATCGTATAGTCACGCCATTGCTTGTAATAGTAAGCAAAAAAACGGGGAATATAATCCCCGTCCCGCAGTCTTGGCTCAAACAGACTTCCGTTCATCCCCGCACCTCCGCGAAATAGATCAAGCTAATATGGCGACGTATATGTACCCGTTCTATTTTCACAGTTTAACAGACTGAGCCATGGTATTCTATTTCGCTTTATCGGACACTGAAATCCCTTGGAATACGGTGAGCGACTCCTACCTAATCACTTTCTGGACTTAAATACTGAACCAACATCCCTACAAATCGGTTTGCAATTTGTACATCCTGAAATTCACTATTCCAATCTTCCTTGGAAGTTAGGCTCATTTTCTGGAGTAAACCCATCATAGACGTAAAGATAAAATGCGCAGTCTTTAAGGGTTCAGCATCCGACTTTAATGATCCATCCTGGATTCCAGCTTCCAGAGCATCTATCAGGAAATGTTGTTCCTTTTCCCGGCTAACAAAATTTTTGTACTGTTCTTTGAGTTCTTGATTTGAATCATAAGCTTCGTAATGTAGATCGAATAATAGAATAAACTTGATGTAATCTGGATGTTGCCAAGCATAATCAATCCATGCATCAAGCATCGAAGTAAGCATCTGCTTACCATTCATTTCGGCTGAAGGTGCTCTTCTAACAAATTCGGTCATACTCTCAAGGATTTCCATTTGGACCTCAAAAATCAGTTCGTTCATGGACTGAAAGTGCTTATAAAATGTAACCCGACTTACACCGGCCACATGGCATACATCCTTAATATTAACTTTGAGAAAGCTCTGCTTCATAAAAAGTTCCTTCGCAGCCGCAATGAGTTCTTCCCGATTTTTGTTTTTCAAATTCTGGTGCCAGTTCTCAGTCATTAGCAACCATCCGTTTCTCATTTTTTGATTTTTGAAAGGTTAAGAAAAGGGCAGGTGCAAGGATTAGTGCACCAAAAATATAAGGAATTTGAATGTGTTTGTCAAACAATAAACCTGCTAAAATGGGTCCCAATATATTGCCTAGGCTGGTATACGTCGTATTCAGTCCGGCGGCATATCCTTGACGATCTCCAGCCGAGTTAGCGATCATTGTACTTACTGTTGGCCTTAAGAAAGCATTAAAGGCAAAAAACAGAGCCGATACCACCAGCAGATAACCTAAATTGATCTTAATGAGCATGAACAGTAAAGCAATGGCTGTCATAATCAAAGAGAGGCGTATGAGCTTCATCTCGCCAAGTCTCTTGATGAGATAATCAAGTAGCCATACTTGCACCACGATGCCTATTATGGCACCAACCGTAATGATCATTGAGATTTTAGTGGCATCAAAATCGTATTTTCGTTCCACAAAAAGAGCATACACCGTTTCGTAATTCATCAAACCTAATGTCATGATCAATATGAGGAGAAGATAACGAAAATAGGACGTCCGAAATGAATTTAGAATTTGCTTTCGAATGGGCTCCCGTCGGACCCATTGGTCAACGGATTTTCGTTGTTCCTTAGGCAGTGTCTCTGGCATATATAAGCTAAGCAGCGTTGCTACAAGTCCAAGTCCACCAGCAAAAAAATAGGGCACCCTTATACCAAACTCAGCGATCATACCGCCTAACCCCGGACCAAGCACCATCCCCAAATTCATGGAAGCACCCAAGTACCCCATTCCTTTAGCGCGGGTTTCAGGAGTGGTAATATCAGCGACATAGGCCATATTGGAAGGTACCATTAATCCAATACCCATCCCCCCAATAAATCGAGCAATATATAGAAGGGGCAATGTCGTAGATACCGCAAACATCAAATCCGAAATGACGGTTAAAAACAGACCAATAATAATCATCGATTTTCGCCCGTATCTATCCGAAAGCTGACCACCTAGAGGTGAAAAAATAAACTGTGCTGCTCCAAAAGCGGCAATAAGATACCCCGCAGCAGCTCCTGCCGCATTAAATTGTTTCAGATATTCAGGCAAAATGGGAATTACCATGCCTTGACCCAATAAAGCAATAAACAGATTCAGCATCAAAATGAAAAGTGGAAATTTAGCAGACTTAGGTAAGCTGCTCATATTTGTAACCCCCTTCAACTATTTACACTATGTAACCCTTTACTATGTGTAAACCATCTTAGTTGAAATAGGAGCCATTGTAAATAAAAATACAAACCTAATTGAGCCAAGCTAATACGGAAAGAGACCTTTTTATGCAGGACTTACACATGAGGCTCCCTTTTTGCGAACTCTTGTAATATACCTCTTATTTGTTCTACTAATATAGCAGATGCTTTTCTTGGGTGAACCCGTCATACATCTATGGGGTATGGGTATATTTAACGTTACGTAGCTGTAAAAAAGGCATACTTAGAAAAGGAGTTTCAGCGTAGTCCTTTCTAAATATGCCTGTAAATCTGTTGATCAAGCCAGCTTATGAGCTTTGTTTTCTCAACTGACCATAATATAAATCACTATAAAAGCCTTTGTGAGCCAGCAACTCCTCATGGGAGCCTTGCTCGTCCAGACGGCCGTCCTTTAAGACCAAAATCCGGTCAGCCTGACGAATGGTATTCAACCGATGCGCAATAACGAAACTTGTTCGGCCCTGCATGAGCCGTTCCAGCCCTTCCTGGATTTTCATCTCGGTAATGGTGTCGATACTGCTGGTCGCCTCGTCGAGTACCAGGATGGAAGGGTTGGCCAAAATCGCACGGGCAATCGCCAGCAGCTGCTTTTGACCTTGGCTGATACCGCTGCCGTTCGCTTCCAGCACCTTGTCGTACCCGTCCTTCATCCGCATGATAAAAGAGTGGGCGTTAGCCAGCTTCGATGCTTGTTCAACCTCCTCATCAGTGGCATCCAGCCTGCCGAAGCGGATATTTTCACGAATGGTCCCTTGAAACAGGAAGGTGTCCTGTAGCACAAACGCCATACGGGAGCGCAAGCTTTCACGCTCTATGGTCGTAATGTCACGCCCGTCCAGTGTAATCGTTCCCTTGTCTGGGCTATAGAACCTGGAAAGAAGCTGGATCAGTGTCGTTTTTCCTGCTCCGGTCGGGCCGACCAGCGCGATCATCTCACCAGGTTTAGCTTCAAAAGAGATCGTTTCTAGCGTAGCGCTTCCCTCATCATAACCAAAGGAAACATCCGTAAACCGCACAGCTCCCTCTACATGCTTCAGCTTTACTGCGCCACGTTCATCCTTGGACTCTTCATCTTCGTCCAATATTTCAAATACGCGCTCAGCTCCGGCAATGGCGGACAACAGTGTATTCCACTGGTTAGCCAAATCGTTCAGCGGTCTAGTAAACTGGCGAGCATATTCTACAAAGACGATAATCGTTCCTATCGTAATCGAGCCGCGAATGGCCAAAATGCCACCGATCCCTGCTACAATAGCAAAGCTGAGATTATTCAGTCCGTTCATCAGCTTAGGGATAAAGCCTGAAATCGTTTGTGCCCAGAAACCTGACAGCCGAATACGGTCATTACGCTCACGAAAATCACGAATAACCCTCTTCTCCTGTGAAAATGCCTTAATAATCTGCTGACCGGACAGCGTTTCTTCGATGTATCCGTTCAGTTCGCCCAAGTTCTTCTGTCGTTCCTTATATAAAGGCCCGGTGCGGCGTGTAATCCAGCGCATCCCGGCTGCCATTAACGGCACCACGATAAAGGTTAGCAGAGTCATCAACGGGCTTAACCACAGCATCACTGTGAGTGTACCGATGAGCGTCAATATGCTTGAAAAAATCGGAATGGCCGAGCTGTTCAGCGTAGAACTGACATTTTCGATATCATTGGTCAGACGACTCATAATTTCTCCCTGCTGACGTTTGCCGTAGAAAGGAATGGGGAGTCGATGCAAATGTGAAAACAGATCGAAACGCATGCGGTATACCGTCTCTTGGGCAATCTCAATCATCCAGATATTTTGCAGCCAGGAGGTCAGCGAGTTCAGTAAATATACAGCCCCTAAACCTATGAGAAAATAAATCCACGTGCGTCCACCCGGACCTTCGAGAAAATCATCCACCGCTACGCCAACCAAATATGGTCCCAGCAGCGACAGCCCGGAGCTGAGCAACACCATGAACAGTACCAGCATTAGCTTGGCCTTGCGACGGGCCAGATAAGCCCATATTCGCCCTACCGTGCCAGACCAGTTCTTCGCTTTGGCCTTGCTTCGTCCCTCAGCACCTGCCGGATTTCGCAACACACCGGATTCTGGTGTAGACTGACGGAACGGTTCAATGAGTTCCTTGAACATGCGACTCCTCCTTTCCGTATTGTGATTCATAGATACGCCGGTACAGATCCGAGCTATCCATGAGATGCTTATGACTTCCACTTGCGATCAGACGCCCCTCATCCAGCAGTAAAATCTGATCTGCTGATGCAGTTGAGCTGATCTTCTGCGTGATGAGAAATGTCGTGCAGGACAGGCCATCAAGTGCATTCAGCAATGCTGTTTCCGTCCCCGCATCCAGCGCACTTGTGCTATCGTCCAGAATCAGCACTGCCGGCTGGCGCACCAGTGCGCGGGCAATCGAAAGCCGCTGCTTCTGTCCGCCAGACAGATTAACGCCACGCTGTCCGAGCATGGTGTCATAGCCTTGTGGCAAGCGTTCAATCATATGATGGATTTGCGCCATGCGCGCGGCTTCCTGAATCTGCTCCAGACTCGCATGCTCCAGCCCCCACGCAATATTATCCCGAATCGAGCCGGTGAATAGCAGTACCTCTTGAGGGACATAGCCAATCGCCTCACGTAGTATGGCTCCATCCAGTTCACGAGCGTCCTTTCCGTCAAAGCGCACATGACCTTCATCTTCTTCATACAGACGTGTAATCAACTGTACAAGTGAGGATTTGCCCGAACCAGTAGCTCCCATAATAGCGATTCGCTCACCCGGTCGTGCCTTAAAGGATATATCCTTTAATACAGCCAAATCACTGCCCGGATAATGAAAGCTCACCCGATCCATTTCCACCTGTCCCTCCATTCGTGTGTTCTGTGTTGGAACAGCCTCCAGCCCTCGCCCCTCTACATTAGGTGTTTCCAGAACCTCTCGAATCCGTCCTGTGGATGCAGTAGCCCGGGAAAATACCACAACGATACCGGACAAGGCAGACAAAGCTCCAATCGTCCGCAAGGAATAATTGACGACTGCCACCACCTGTCCAACACTGGCATCTCCAGTGGAAATTTGACCGCGCCCAAACCAAAGTACTGCAATGATCCCTGCATTCATCGTAAACAAAATGAACGGCATCGTCGTTTCTGTCCACCGTAAAGCGGACACCGTCCCTTTCATCAATTCGCTTCCATAATGGGCAAAGCGTTCAATTTCATGCCGCATCCGTACAAAAACCCGGATAAGCCGAATGCCTGTCAGATTCTCCTGAATTACTCCATTAACATCATCCAAGCGCCGCTGGACACCCTTAAACAAAGTGACAGTCCTCCGCATCGTCACCAGCACAAATACGAACAGCACCGGGGCCATAACCGCCAGTAGCAGCCCAAGCCTAAAATGTACAACCAAGGCCATCACAATACTGCCGATGACCACCAGCGGAACCCGTGTCATAAATCGCAAGCTCATAAACACCGTATCTTGTACTTGCGTGACATCTCCCGTCAGGCGCGTAATCAGCGACGAAGTAGCAAACCGTTTGAATACCGGATAAGAAAAGGACTGCACCTTTTGATACAGCTTTTCCCGCACATCATAGCCAAAACCCTGACTTGCATGCGAAGCAAAAAAGGAGCTCGATATCCCTGCCATAAAAGCGATAATGGCACTGCCCACCAGTACACCGCCCCATAACCAGACGACAGGCAAATTCTGCTGCCGAATGCCCTCATCTATGATTTTGGAGATCAAATACGGCTGCGATAACTCTACCGTCAATTCCAGCAACATCATCACGAGCGCCGCGATGGCTGGAACCCGATATTTTTTAGAAAAGAGAACATCATCCCCACAAGCATTCCTCCAATTGCCTTAGCCGTCCTTCCAGATCAGCGTCTAATGGTTATATCAATCAAAACCTGCTGTAACACCATATATACGCACTTTATATAGCACTATATTTTATTATACCCTCCTGCAGGTCTTCGTTTAACCAGCAATTTGCAGGCTCCGGCTAAAAAAGACGCAAAAAAGAGAGCTCGTAAAATACAGCTCTCTTTCAAAAATACGAAATTCAAATCAGACTTTTTCGACCCTTACATTTTGGTAAAAAGCTTGCCCTCCAAATACATTAATGCCAAAATGCCCTGCGGCAAACGTACCATCTTCCAAGTCAATTACCTGTTCATCGTCTATCTCTATACGAAGGCGTAATCCTTTTGCTTGGATTTTGATATGATAGGTTACTCCCGGAAGTACAAATCTTGGAACCTTGGTCAGCACCTGTTGTTCCTCGAATCGCCCTTCTTTTTTATAAAAAAGGCGAATAGATTTCATGTTCGGATCCAAATTCAAATAATAGCCACTCGACCCGTCCGCGTTGGCACGGAAAATCATGGAACCAGCACTCCCATTCCCATCCAGCTTCATATCAGCCTCATACGTAAAATCTTTCGCCTGTTCAGAAGCCATATAATTCGCATCGCTGATATAGCTTCCGCGCATACCATCTGCCGTCACCATCCAGCGGGATGCAGAGACATCCGGCTTCCAACCTGAAAGGTTGGTATAAAACATCCCGCCGTGTACGGTAACAGAGGTACTTGCTCTTACCGTATCTCCCGGGATGGAGGCTGTAACAACAGCTTCTCCAGGGAAAAGTGCCTCCACGGTCGCAAAGCCCTCATTTGACACGATCACCTTGACGACTGCGGGATTGCTGGATTCCCAATTCAGCAAATGTCCTTTTCTCCCGGAATGGTCCTCCACACTCGCATACAGACGTTTGGACTGTCCTTCCGCAAGCTCCAGCTGAGTGTAATCCATCATCAGTCTGATGGGTGAAGCCTCTGTAACCCTCCAGCTATTGCGTAGCGCATACACTCGAAGAGAAACAACTTTTACTTCACCACCTTGGGTATAGAAGCTCATCCCTCTACGCGCCGAATCTGGAAAAATGAGATCAGAAAATACGACTTCCCCATGATTACCAAACACCTCAACTGAGGATTCGTCCACAAATATACGCATTTGAATCCGATTCCCGACGGGTGCCAGCGATGCTTCATGAAACGTTGAAAACAGGGGAGAGAAATCGGCAAACCCTGAATCAGCACGGTTTACAAACATCTGTTGTACATCTGTTTTATAGCCGACTGCCGTTCTTTGCTCACCGCCTTCCCGTACGTAAAATCCAAAAGTCGATGCCATCCCAACGGAAGGGAATTCGAACTCCGCTTCAATCTCATAGGCCCCCGCATTCAAGCCTTCCAGTATATTCGGAGAAGATTCCGTGATACTCTCATGGTCTAATGAAAATAAATGGGAACGCAGCGAAGTCAGTTCGGATATCGGATGCTGTATCAAGCGGATACCTTCACGGGTCGTTTTTAGCGATAACTCTCTAGCGATGCTGAACTGCCCCTTCCAGGACGAAGTCGGAAAGCTGAACGGGTAGTCCCAATTCGTCATCCATGCCAGCATGATACGCCGCCCGCCGGGTATATTGGTGAAGGACATCGAGGCATAGAATTCCTTGCCCCAATCGGTTTTCAGCACCTTCCCCGGCGGAAGATCATTTTGAAATTTTCCATCAGACGTCAGTTCACCGATAAAATATTCCGCATCCGAGCCTTGAGTGTTCGTGCTGGCTCCAGTGCTAATCATCAGCACCCATTTAGAGGTGTTGCCTTTGTCTACCGGAAGCGGGAATAAATCAGGACACTCCCATACCCCACCCCGTATATAATCACCGTAGCCAAAGTTATCCGTCCAGCTCCAATCTAATAAATTGGCGGAGGTAAAGAAACGGATATGGTCACCTCCCGACACGACCATAATCCAGCGCTGATGCGCTTCATCCCATACTACTTTCGGGTCACGAAAATCCCAGTTACCGGGATCATTTTCACTTTGGCCCGGATTCTCTATTACAATCGAACGGTCTTCTGAGTATTGCCATGTCCGTCCTCGGTCTGTGCTGTAAGCAAGGCCAATTCTCTGGTTTCCCTTGGGCTGATCGGGATTATAGGAGGTGTAATAAGCAACCAGCCCTTTCCCGCCATAGTCGCTGAACAAGCCGGAAGTATTGGTGAGATCAGCTACAGCCGAGCCGGACCAGATATGGCCCAAATCATTCCACTTTAATGCCAAGGGAAGCCTTTTCCAATCCAGCAAATCCAGACTGACCGCATGTGCCCACTGTCCACCATCCTGATGGAACAGGTGATATTCCCCCTCAAAATAAACCAATCCGTTCGGATCACTGGCTGAACCTCTGGCAGGAGAATAATGATACTGCGGACGATATTTTTCTGTATAGTAATTCGAGACAGGGGTAAGGTAGAGATCCTGAAAATATGCCGTTCCCCCAGTTGCCTTTATACCTATAAAACCACTGGAATAACTGTTATCCACGATGTCAATCGCCGCAGGCGTGTAGCCATCTACAAACACGCGAATCCGCTCTCCATGTGCGATGATTTCCAAACTGTGTTTACTGCCCGATGTATCCAGATACGGCATAGCCGAGCTTGCAACCAACGTTCCGTTCGCCTTTTTCAGATGTACCCGAACCTGATGATCCTCACCTTGCACAGAAGCAACATATCCCTCTGTTCCCTTCTGATTCCCTCTGAAAAATAGTCCTGCTTCCATTCCCGGTTGAGAAGAATTCAGCGTCACACTGCCTTCCATCACCAGGTCAGCAGCTGCGGTATCGTATATTTTGAGCGCACCTTCCATACTTGTTTCCTCGGCTCTCTGCCCTTTTAGGTCCGGTTGCCATTTCCCACGGATCAAAAGCATTTCACCTACATTCGTATCCATATCACTGACTTGAATGTTCTGAAATAATGCCGCCCCATTCCAGACATTCAGTCCCAAATATCCTGATGTATACGTCGTATCGACCACATCTATAATCGGGTGATATCCTTCATCCCAGTACACTTTAAGATGAGGACCTTCCACCTTCACCTTGAGATGATAAATATCTCCTTTTTGTAATTCTATTGGCCGTTCCTCTTTGAGCCTTTCGATATCTCCAGCAGCATCCCGTAGCCGCACCAACCCGGCGGACGGCACAATTTGAAGCATATAGGAAAACCATCCATCCCTACTGGAACGAAATACTAGGGCAGCATCCGCCTGTAGGTCTGTGACCATTACATCTGCTTCAAAAGTAAAATCCTCAGACATGGTTGCAGACATAGCCATCACATTTTCCTGTGGCTCCGATCTTAGTAAAAGTCCCTGAACGTTATCTTCAATATGTCCCTGTCCTTTAATCTGCCAGTCCGTCAGGTTCATTCGCGTGTTTGTGAGCTTTATCCTCATCGCCAATTTCCTACCTTCCAGTATGGATTATGAAGAAAATCTCATTTCAGCGCATAAAGCTCCAGCGAAAATAAAGTGTCCTGCTCTTCCGATGGGAATATTTCAAGCCCCTTAGCTTCTGCGTCAGGAAATATTAAATCGGTAATGGCTACCTGTCCGCGATCGAAAAACACTTCAATAGACGAGCGATCCACATAGAGGCGGATGTCCATTCGATCTGGTAAGATTCCTAGTGAGGTCCCATGTCTGACTGCAAAGTCTTCATGAAAATCCGAACAGCCTGACCGTGTCCGGTCGACGTATACTTCCTGCGCGGCGGAAGTATAACCGACGAGTGTCTCTTGTTCATCCGATACCCGCACCTTAAAGCCAAAGTCTCCGGTAGTTGCAAATTCAGCCACAAGTTCGTAGCAATCCAGTTGCAGGGCAGACAATGCGTTCCGCACTTCCTCCCAAGATGGCTCTGTGAGTGACAGGACAGGAGTTCTTAATCCCTCCAGTTCCCGAACAGGGCGCTGAATAAGTGCCACTGTGCCCTTTCTCGTTTCCAGTGCGAGTTCACGCGGAATGGACATGGCACCTCTCCAGCGTTCCGTCGGGGTCTGATTGGCATATCTCCAGTTGCTCATCCAGCCCATAAACAGGCGTCGTCCGTCCTCTGCCGGGATATCCGACCAGCACACACCTGCGTAGTTATCTCTGCCATAATCGAGCCAGCGGACTTTTTCACTTTCCACATCTGCCACAAATGTCGTCCCATCAAATTCACCCGTAAAATACTGTGTTCTGGACCCTTCCCGAATCTCCGGATGATCACCGATACTTACGAGCATAACCCACTTTACCTGTGACCTCTCCCCATCAACCCATAACGGAAATAAATCCGGACATTCCCACACACCGTCATGGCTACCGATGCCGTGTCCAAATTCACTGGCAAACACCCATTCCTTCAGATTCGGAGAATGATAGATTCGAACCGTCTGACCGCAGGCCAGCACCATCACCCACTGCTCTGTAGGCTCATGCCAGAACACTTTGGGGTCACGAAAATCAATGCAATGCTCATCCTCCAGTACCGGGTTGCCCGCATATTTAATCCAGCTTTCACCTGAATCTGTACTATAGGCGAGGCTCTGGTATTGGCGTATCTGATCCGTGTTTGGAAGCGAATAATGATGAGTGAAAATAGCTACCAAACCCGGCTTGCCTTCAAAAAAACCGGACGTATCCCGCTCATCCACCACGGCGCTCCCGGAAAAAATCGTTCCTAGCCCATCCGGCTCCAAAGCAATCGGCCGCTCCTCCCAGTTCACCAAATCAGTACTGACCGCATGCCCCCAATGCATAGGACCCCACGTTGTGCCGAATGGATGATGCTGATAAAACAAATGATAACGTCCTTCAAAATAAACCATTCCGTTCGGATCATTCATCCATCCGTTTTTCGGTGAAAAGTGATAGGATGGGCGGTATTTCTCTTGCCTAACAACGTTCATATATTCCATCTCCCTCGAAAAAAGAATCATTTACTTGCGTTTCTGTCATAGCCCGCCTGTTTGATTTGCAACCATTCCTGTAATCCCAGACTGTTCAGTTCCTGCAAATATTCCGGCCACTCCTCTTCGACCTTGCCATTCTGGTACCATTCCGTACGTTTGCGGAGAACGTAGGCGAATAGATCGGTTTCAATGGTCGATAAGCGGTCCAGCTCATCTATAGAGAAAAACACCTTAGGGTAATTATGATCTGCTTGCATATGGGGAACCATCACCTTTTTGAGCAAACCCAATCGCCATGTCGCATCTTCTGGCTGGGTTGTGTATTTTCCGTAGTATTCATCCAATACAGCTAACGGTCCGCCAATGTTCGTCTTTTGTCTGATTTCCACCGGAGCCGAGCCTTCCAGCGGCAGATGCTTCAACATTCCCTTTGCCTCATCATACTCAAAGATATTTTTCTGCTTCGTATCCCCATAAGTTCCCCAGTTGTTCTGTATGGACTGGATCGGATCATACAGCTGGTCAATCCACTTGGCGGTCGCTTCCAGCTTCTTATTAGCACTGGTGATCACCATGCGCCCGCGATCGAAGCCGATGCCATTCGTCCGTGTAACATTCACACGTCCATCCGGTCCAGCCAGCGGCGGCATGAGATCGTATTTTTTATTCGGGCCTGTAATATTAGCCTTATCCCATGTAAAGTACAGACCATAGCGGTGATCCTTCCCTTTGGCCAGATAAGTGTTCCAATCCTGCTGGGAAGACTCTATGTCCACCAGCCCTTCCTTGTATAAATCATGAATATATTTGATGGCTTCCTTATATCCGTTATCCGCTGCCGTAAAAACGACTTTCCCATCGTTCGTCACTACTGTATGATCCCAGTTCTCTCCAAGCCCAAACGCCCCGTATAAAAAGGCCAAATCCTCGCCGCCGGGTTTGTCTATAAACGATAACGGAATCTCGTCCGCCTGCCCGTTGCCGTTGGGGTCCTTTGTTTTAAAGGCAATCAAGACCTGCTTCAGCTCTTCGGTCGTTGTCGGCATGGACAAGCCCAGCTTGTTCAGCCACTCCACATTAATCCATGGCAAATCATCTACGGACTGGATCGCTTCTTTTCCTGTTCCCAATTCTTCAATCCACGGAAAGGAATAAATATGTCCATCCGGCGCAGTCAACATCGCTTTATATTCCGGGGATTGCTCCAATACCTTTTTAAAATTCGGCATATGTTGTTCAATCAAATCCTCCACCGGAATAATGACACCGTCTTTGGCCAGCTTGAGCAAATCGTAATCCGAGTAGCCCGCGTCGAACACTGCATCCGGTAAATCACCGCTGGCAATAGCCAGATTCCTTTTTTCCACAAACTGATCACTGGTAAAATTCTTCCAACGGATATGAATGCCTGTTTTTTCTTCCAGCCGTTTGTTGATCAGCTTGTCGTTCGGGTCTGCCGGAGCGAGTGGAGAGCTTTGGGTTAAAAAGTTGAGCGTCACTTTTCCATTCACATCTGTTGCATCGCTCTCATTAGAGGAATTGCTGCTGCCGCAGCCGGAAAGAACTAAGATCGCCGCCAGTGCGGCAAATGAGGCAGTTTTGACTGTTTTCATCTGGATGACCTCCATCGGATAAAGGTAAAATGCACGTGTAGCAATGAAGTGCGCGGCATCTTTTATTTTAAGGAGCCGACCATAACGCCCTTTTCAAAATACTTTTGGAAAAAGGGATACATCACAAGTAGCGGAAGACTGGAGATGACAATTGATGAATATTTGATCATTTCCGAAAGACGTTTCAGTTCTGCCATTGCCAATTGATCACTAATCATGCCAGGCATCGTCTGATTTTGGATCAGGATGGATCTCAGCACCAATTGAAGTGGATGCAGCTGTGCATTATCCAGATAAATCATGGCATCAAAATAAGAATTCCACTGACCGACAAAGGCATATAGCGCAATGACAAAAATAATGGGTTTGGACAGCGGGAGCACGATTCTGAAAAATATGGTCCAGTCCGAGGCTCCGTCCACGTTGGCAGCTTCTTTTAATTCATTGGGTACACCTTTAAAGAACGTTCGGGCCAAAATCAGATCCCACACATTGATTGCACCGGGAAGAAGAATGGCCCATACGGTATCCAGCATCCCTAAATTTTTGACCAGCAGGTAAGTTGGAATCAGCCCTCCACTGAAAAACATGGTGATGATAAACAATGTCATAAAGAAATTCCGCCCTACCAAGCTGTTCACCGATAAGGCATAGCCAGCACAAATCGAAACCGTCACAGAGATCAAGGCGAAGCATGAAGAATAGAACACCGAATTGGCAAATCCACGGAGCATCGCCGGGTTGGACAAAATTTTCCGATAACCCTCCACACTCCAATCCGAAATACGGAAGGATAGCCCTTTGCTTAACAAAACGGTCGGGTCCATAAACGATGCTATGACGATATAACCTAAGGGAACTACGATAATCAATACAGCTAGAGTGAGCACAATATAATTCACACCTAGGATGAAGCGGTCCAGATTAGAATGTTTGACATGCATAAAGAGGCTCCTTTCCTAATAAAGCCCTTCTCCCTCATTGAGCTTCTTGACGATAAAGTTAACAGTCAGCAGCAAAACCACATTAATCACCGAATTGAACAGCCCGACCGCTGCAGAATAGGCGTAATTGCCGGATTGCAAGCCGACTTTATACACATAGGTAGGAATGATTTCAGAAGTAGGCAAGTTCATGGATGTCTGCATGAGATACGCCTTCTCAAACCCGATCGACATGATTCCTCCTGCTGCCAAGATAAAAACAATCGCCATAATGGGTTTAATCGTCGGCAAATCAATATGCCATATGCGCTGAAGCAGGTTGGCTCCGTCCAGACTTGCTGCATTATGCAGCTCGGGATCAACATTAGCTAGCGCAGCTACATAAATGATTGAAGACCACCCCGCCCCCTGCCAAATTCCAGACAGGATATAAATCCAGCGAAAATATTCAGGCTCTGTCATAAAGATCACAGGATTGCCGGTCACCGACGCAATGATTTGATTCAGGGGCCCTGTCGGAGACAAGAAAATAAACAGCATACCCACAATGACAACGACCGAAATAAAATTAGGAGCGTACAAAACAAGCTGGATATTCTTTTTCAATCCCGCCTTGCGGATTTGATTCAGCATGACCGCCAACAGGATCGGTACAGGAAATCCGAGTACAAGTCCATAGAAGCTCAGTTTCAGCGTATTAAAGAAAATATCTGTAAAATTAGGCGAGTCTAAAAATTTAGTGAAGTATTTCAGTCCAACCCAGTCACTTCCCCAAATCCCCTTGAGCGGGCTAAAATCCTTGAAAGCAATAATCGCCCCGTACATCGGAACATACTTGAAAAGAATCGTAAGAATCAGCGCAGGCGCCAGCAGTACGTAAAGAAAATAGTTCTTGCGAATATAGTCTAATTTACTGCGAATGGTCCTTTGCTCCCCCAGTGCGACATTTCTCTGAGCTGCCTTAGCCAAGTTGGCCATTTGCCTTCCCCCCATCTGTAATAGCCGTCTGTATAACACATTTGAAAAGGCTTACAATTTTCATCTTCAATTTACCAAATCGAATTATCATTCGTCAACAACTTTTGTAAAATAATTTATTTACATTTGACCAAAATAATATTGTCAATTTGAACCTTTGTAACAAAAAACAAAATAATCACACCCTATAATCCAAATATGAAATTTCCCCATTCACAATGACCGCTTCACTTATACGGCACTAATCTCCCCTCTCTGTTTCAATGAGCATTTTTTTATCCAGCTTATATAAATTTGAATTTCAGTTCATTTGTTGATCCGGTGAAGATAAATATAGGCTATTAAGCAAACTTCACAAATGTAAAAATAATTTATTCATTTGCAATGTTAACATTGCTATTTTATGCGAACTATTATACATTTAGGATACATTTTAGGTCTGAACGGAGAGCTGTCAGAGGCAACTGTACCTCTCAGGCAATCCATTTATTAAGTGAAGGTGGAACCTGTCTATGAAGAAAGAAAAAGTCACCATTCAAGACATTGCTGATGCTTTGGGAATCTCCCGAAACACCGCATCCAAAGCGATTAACGGTAGTGACAGCATCCCGGTTGATACTCGGAACAAGGTCATTAAAAAAGCGATCGAGCTCAAATATAAGCAATTTGCCTATGTGGAAACAGACAGCATCATCCCTAGGAACCAAGGTAACATTGCCCTGTTTACATGCAATCTGCCGAACAGCTCGCATTTTGGCTCCTTTCTGATCAGTGGGCTGGAAAAAAGAATAAGTGCAGAAGGGTATAATTTGTCGATTCATATTGTGCGGGAAAACGAAACCCAAGCGGGAACACTTCCTAATAATTTTGAAGCCTCCAAGGTTGACGGAATCATTTGTATTGAAATGTTCGATCCACAGTATAGTGAGCTCGTTACGAGTTTGGGATTGCCCACAATCTTTATTGATTGCTCGGTGGACATTTTTTGTCCTGATTTGAAAGCGGATTTATTGTTGATGGAAAATGAACATAGCGTTTATTTTGTTACCAAAAGCCTGATTGATCGTGGATTTGCGCGGATCGGTTTTGCTGGGGATTATAAACATTGCAAAAGCTTCAACGAGCGGTGGGTTGGATATAACCGTGCTTTAATCGAAGCAGGCCTAAGTGTGGATTTATCTTGCTGCATCGTTGATCAGGACCGAAATTTTTTCTCCGAATCAGATTGGATGGATAAACAATTGGAGGGTATGAGCGCGCTTCCGTCCGCGTTCGTATGCGCCAATGATTTTATCGCCGTCAGTGTCATGAAAGCGCTCAAAAATAAAAACTTGAAAATCCCTGAAGATATTGCTGTGTTTGGGTTTGATAACGCTCCTGAATCCCGGATTGTGGAGCCTCATTTATCCACTGTGCATATCTACAACAACGAAATGGGGATTACGGCGGCTGAGATGCTATTGGCACGGGTCAAAGATCCTTCCAGACCTTATCAGATTACGCATATCAGAACAGAGCCGATATTTAGAGAATCGACTCCGACATTGCAGTAGCTGGTGAGTGTAAAAAAAGGTGTTCTTGCAACGCTCCGCGAACGGAACGTTGCTCCAATCGCTGTTGTATCTGGATTTTATTGAATAGCTTAGTGGTAAAAATCTGGATACAAAGGCGACCCTGACGCTTTTTCGCAATCGTTCGTCCTCTCCGCTGCTTTCAGCAGATTGCTATTTTGAAGATGTTCTAAAAACCATCCATACAGACCTTAGATAAACCGTCTATACTCTTCAACTTTAATAATACAAAATGGCAAGCCTCTAAATCATCAGAGACTTGCCATTTTTCAAAGTCTATTAAACTGATGGATGCGGAGATAGAGTCTTAGTTTTCAGCTAGTCGTTTATAGACCCTCTGCTGGAACTACAGGAACTACTGGAGCTACTGACTCTCCCTCTATTTCCTTCGCTCCTATTTCTGTTTCATCAACTTTCGTTTCATCGATGCTCGTTTCTTCAACTTTCATTTCATCGACTTCTTTTTCATCTACCTCCGTTGCCTCTATCTCATCCGCTTCGTCACTGCTCTCTTCATTCATCAAGGCTCTTGGTGTGTAGAGCTTGGGAATGGGCACGTTCGCCCAATCCATATCGGATGCAAAGTAAAAGCTTGTGTAGGACGGCTGGTTATAGCCGGTATTTTGACGCGCCACATCCGCACGATACTGCGGGTCATGCATCAACGTGTACAATTTATGCGTTGTGGGCTCGGTACTCAAATAGATACGAATCGCTGAGCTATCCGCTGTACGGACAAGCATTTCCTCACGCCAATCTCCGAAAATGTCAGCGACCAACGATGGCGTTCCTTTGGTATAATTGTTCGTTTTGGTGCCTGATGCGGTTAGTAATGTGCCTCGTTTCCAATCTTCAATGGTTGGGGTTACGTCGATCGCCCCGTTCACGATTTGTGTGGTCATATCAGCCGCCCATTTGATACTCATATTGGTACCCGGCATCTTCGTATCCAATTGTTTGCCCGCAGCGGTCCACAAGCCTATGGCCCAAGTCTCCAGTCCTCGCTGATCCGGGTCTATGTCACCGACCATCCCACGGCCTGTATCCTTGCCGGAATATCCACCGTAGAGGACTTTGCCCGTTTTGGCATCCCGCAGCGAATCACCATAAGGAGCATAGGTGCCGCCTTCATGCACCATAAAGATTTCTTTTCCTGGCCGATCAGGGTCAATATCGGTCACATGCAGCGCGTCGCCGTGTCCCAATCTGGCGGTTTGGCCCGGAATTGCGCTTTCAGGAGGCATAACATCAAATGAGCTGTACAGTAGGCTACCATCATGGTCAATCGTGGCGGAGCCATATACAATTTCGTCTTTGCCATCTCCATCCACGTCTGCCGCACTCAGCGAATGTGCTCCTTGTGTAGTCAAAGTGCCGAATTTCGGGTCCGTTCCATCCCGTCCGTGTGGGCTATCATTAAACGGATTGGTCATTGGCGCCCAACCACTGTCCACCATCCAATGTTTTTGGAGATGACGACCATCCCACGTGTAAGTGACCAAGGTGGAACGCGTATAATAGCCACGTGCAAATACGGCATATGGTTTACGTCCGTCCAGATATGCTACCCCTGCCAGAAACCGATCCACGCGGTTAGCAGGTTCAATCCGGGCCATAGCATAGTCTCCCCACATAAGACCGTCGTCATGGCGCTCTGGCTCATAGCGAATCGTCTCCAGCTCAGTCCCCGTTTTTCCTTTGAAAATGGTCAAATACTCCGGCCCATCCACAATGAAGCCTTCAAATTCTCTCAGCTTGTTTTTGTCGCTCCGCACAGGAGCATACACATCCATAAAGTAATCCGTCAGGCTTTCCGCATCCTTTCGGGATAACGGGTAGCTGTACTTTGGAGCAATACCAAAACACTCCTCCAGCGTAGCAGGCCACTGCCCCTTGACCACTTCTTCATACTTCGTCCAATTCATAAACATGTTCACCACATGCTCATAATAATCCGTGCGGCTCAAACGATAATCATCCTTATGTGTAATTCCAGCTTTGCGATCCTCACGGGGCAGGGTAATATATTTTTCTTTCTTGGGTTTGCCCTTTTTATCAAAAGTAATCGTTTTGGTCCCTGGAGCCGTCTTGAACATCAGCTCGGCTTTGCCATCGCCGTCAAAATCATACACCATCATCTGTGTATAGTGCGCACCTGAGCGAATATTCACACCGAGGTCAATTCGATACAGTAGCTTGCCCTCGAACGTATACGCATCGACATACGTATTTCCGGTATAACCCTTCTGAGATACATCTTTGGAGTTGGATGGGTCCCATTTTACAAAAAATTCATATTGGCCGTCTCCGTCCACATCCCCCACACTCATATCGTTGGCCGAATACGTATAGGATTCACCTGCGGGTGTTACGCCATCAGCAGGCTTTTGCAGAGGAAGCTCATAATAACCCTGCTGCCATGGCTTCACTTTGGCACTGCGATCCTTCTCTTTCCCTTTAACGACTGAAGCGACCCTGTACACCGCATTTCCGGTTCCTTCCTTATCCAGATAATTGGTGCTGTCCGTCACCGTTGCGATTTTCTTGCCATCACGGTATACGTTAAAGTCCGCTCCTGTCAGCCCTGTTGAACCGTAGCCGTTCACTTCTTGGGCCAATAACCGCCAGCTTAAAAATACACCCTCTTGCGTCGCCGCAGCCACCAGTCCGCGATCCAGCTTTTCCAACTGAATGCTGCCGCTACGATTCTGTTCTACTGCGATTGATGATTCTGCCTGCAGCGTGGGTTCGGACAAGTCTTCTGCAGCCACTCCCCCAGTCGTACCCGTCATCGCCAGCATTGCTGCCAACGCGGCGGTCAAGGTTCCCTTTCGCCATGCGCCTTTCCTTTGAGCCATCCAATTCGTCCTCCTCAATTGTATTGTGATGACAAGCAAACACCCAAAATGATTGCGCTTACATAATTTAAATTCCTTATTATTATAGTTTTGCCGTTCCTCCAAACGCGTTTAAATATCCGTGCATTTCTCTACACAAATCCGTGTTGTTGTTCGTTTCAATAAAATGTCCCCATTAACCACTACTAACAGTCCATTTCGTGAACCGACTATGTTAGTTGAAGTGAATATATCCGAATATCATAAGATGATAAAATGGACGAGCTGTGATCAAAACATACATACCTATCAAGGTTTCACAAAAATGATGTCACAAAACGCCCCGTTGCGATTGTTATATAGACATAAATACAAGGAGGTGAGCTCTTGCAGGCAACCATCCCCGGGGATCAACAGGATAAACACAGCCAGATTGAGCTGGCCGTAGAGCGCGTCAAGGCTGGTGAACAGCAGGCTTACGAAATCATTATTCGACAATTCGAGCGGCAGATGTACACCTACTGCTTCTATATTTTGAAGAATCATGAAGCCACAGAGGACGCTGTTCAGGACATTTTCATCAGAGCCTATGAGAATCTTCATCAATACAGCAGACAAACCAGCTTCTCGGCATGGCTATACAAAATGGCCTACCATCACTTAATGAACATCAAAAAGAAGCACAGCCGCTGGCTCAGACTGGTTCAACAAGTTAAGGAACAAGATCCAATCGTCCAAGTATCACCTTATAAAAGCGTAATTGAAGAACTCCTGACTTATCTTACACCGGAAGAGCGTCATATTCTGCTGCTGAAGGCTGTTGAGCAATACAGCTTTGAGGAGATTAGCAACATCATGGGTTTGAAGTCGGCAACCATCCGCAAAAAATATGAGCGGCTTCGGCGCAAGCTGCTGGACCACAGAAGCAAAGGAGGACTTGTTAATGGACAAACGCCCAACACCACCTTATGAGCGCGAAATGGACCAGTTGGAGGATTGGATCAATGAATCAGTCATGCCCAGAGGCAGTATGAGTGATCAAATTATGAAGGAGATTGAAAAAAGAGCCATGCAAAGAAAGACGACGAAATCGAAATTTGCAAAACGGGCTGTTCTGGCGGCATCCGTAATTGGCATATTAGGGGCAGGAGTGGTAGGCGCCGGGTTTGTATCACCCACAATGGCGGCCACACTCAAGCAAATTCCCGGAATCGGCGGTATTTTTTATGGTTTGAGTGCAGATGAAATTCAGACTGCTGTAGATAAGGGCATTCTCAGTCACCCTAATGAAACTGTAACTCATGACGGGATTACACTGACCTTGAGTGATGTGCTGTACGACGGTACACGCCTGTCCTTCTCTATTGAACGTCAAGGCGAGAATATGCCGGAAGGCTCTGTGAGTCCCTATCTGCCTACAGATGTCAAAACTGAAAGTAGCGATAAGGAATGGTTAAAGAAGCATAAAGTGCCTGAGAAGGATCAGCTTAAGGGATACTTTAAATACTTCCCCGAAGTCTTGATTAATGGAAAAAATATAGACTCTCACCTAAAATTGTATGGTGATGATCCGAAAAAAATGAATTCAGTCATAGGGGAGTTCACGAAGTTGGACTCCCTGCCGGACGAGTTTGAGTTGACAATCAGAACTTCGATGACGGGTGTTGATGAACCCTATGAATTCAAGGTTCCGGTGAAAATAGACAACACCATGATTACTGTCAAGCCGAATGAAACAAAAAACAGCGGCAGCTTCAGCTATACCGTGAAGGAGCTGAAATCCACCTCAGCAACGACTCGTCTGGTGTTGGACAGTAAAGGTGAAGTACCTGCTTCCCCGGAGCAAACGGGAGAGTATGCGCCAACAATGATGTATTACGACATTGTAGATGATCAGGGCGACATGCTTAAGCAGCGCCAATTCGGTTATTTTCACAGCAAGCCTAAGACAGAATACCATGTGGATGAGCTGTATGATGCTCTTAAGCCGAATACGAAATACGTAACGATTAAGCCCTTCACCTTGACCGTCAAGCCGGCTGATTGGAGCATTGTTGGTGAAGGCAAGGAAGCTGATGGAAAGCTTAAAAGAGGTGATAAAACGTACATCAAGGAACTCGAAATGAAGATTCCTCTGAATAACTAATTACAAATGATTCATACAGAATTTCACATAACACCAATTTCTACGAAAGGAACATGTGTCTAATGCAACAGACAAACTTAAAATCTGCATTTCTAAAACGAGTAATACTTACAACATCGGCTTTCGCAATATTGGGAACGGGAGCAGCAATACCAATATATATGTCACCCATTGCAGCAGCCGCTAGTAACACGAAACCCGCACAAGCCGCTTCTTCCAATCTGAGCCTGACGCAAGACGGGGTTACACTGAAGCTTGGCGATGTGTTGTATGATGGCACACGCTTGTCCTTTTCCATCGAACGTGAAGGCAAAAATTTACCTGAGGGAGTCATGAGCCTGTACCTCCCAGAAGATGCCAAGGCCAGTAAAAACCTCAAGAAATATATGGTTCCTGAGAAAGATCAAAAGAAGGGCTATATCAAGAGGCCTGAAATTCTGATCGATGGAAAGGAATTTAAAAGCTTGGGCATGTTCGGAGATAAAGTATCTCAAAAGAACGCCGTAGAAGCTGAATACAATCAGTTGGATGCACTTCCAGACGAGTTTGAAATGACTATCCAGGTAGGAGTTACCAGAATCAGCAAGCCTTTTGAGTTTAAAGTCCCTGTTAAAAAGGACGGTAATATGGTGAGTATCAAGCCAAATAAAACCCAAAAGAGTGGGGATTTCAGTTATACAGTCAAACAGCTCGATCTTACCTCCCGTACAACCCGGCTGGTGCTAGACAGCGAAGGTCAAGTGCCTGCATCTACCAAGCAGACAGGAAAGTACGCTCCATCCATGATGTATTATGACATCGTAGATGATCAGGGGAAAACGCTTCAGCAACGGAGAGTCGGCTTCTATCATAGCAAGCCTAGAACGAAGTATCATATTGATGAGCTGTACAGTGCTATAGGCAGCAAACCCCAATATGTGACGATCAAACCATATACATTTACAGTCGATCCCTCTAATTGGAGTGTTGTCGGTCAAGGCAAGGGAGCCGACGGGAAATATAAAAACGGAGATAAAACATACATTAAGGAACTCGAAATGACCATTCCCGTGCCAGCCCAATAACGTCGATGCAAGAAGCGAGCAAGCCTAAAAGAGAATCCAGGCTTGCTCGTTTTGTTTACTTTACGTTAAGCCATTCCTTCCCCTGCTTACTTTACTGGTTCTACTGATTATACTAGTGCTGAGTGGCTTCAATTATCCGCTCACATTGCACCTGCACAGTAAGGGAGCATCGGTAAAAAAGCTGGAAAGCGACCGAGCGCTCTACACAGGAGCTTGTCAAGCTTGTACAACATCGTCAAGGATAGGTTTAGTTTACCCTTAATTGGTATATCTCCTAATTAGTGAGGGACAAAGGAATTGAAGTCGTCCCGACTAGACTGGTCTGCATGATAAAATACTATATCCCCATCCTGTAAATGAAAGGTGTGTCCGTATGGGTCCTTTATCTCTCTGCGATATCCTTCCAGTTGCCATTGGTTCAAAAGCGGGCCATTGATATATTGCAAATGTGGATGCTCGGTGTCCCCCTGACGGAGCGATTCCAAATTAAAACGAACCACTATAAAGCCTGTCTTCTTGAATAGATCTGTATGTTCGTTTAACTCCCTCTCTCGGCTTACATTACGTAAATCCGTCCCTTTGGTGACCGCGTACACATCGGCAGGCAGACTATACTCGCCATACCAGCGCTGAATCGCCGCATTCGCACGATCGGCATCCACCCCCTCCGGCAGGTCTGTCTTAGGACCGATCAAGGTACGTACAGCCGCAGGCAGCACCAGCCAGTCGTAGCGTCCAACCCAGGTCTTGCTGCGTGTGATACGCTGGGCATACAGCGCCACATAACGTTCCAGCGTTAACTGACTCCGCTCTGCTTCACTCAGTCCATGTTGATATTGGTAGGCTGCTGTATTCTGCATTTCCTCCATAGGGACATTGCGTAGTCGTTCATTCAAAATAACATATCGCTTCTCCCGGTCCTCCGCCGATCCTA
This sequence comes from Paenibacillus polymyxa M1, assembly GCF_000237325.1. Taxonomy (NCBI): domain Bacteria; kingdom Bacillati; phylum Bacillota; class Bacilli; order Caryophanales; family Paenibacillaceae; genus Paenibacillus; species Paenibacillus polymyxa. Next base: position 1,179,101 of record NC_017542.1, on the reverse strand, counting down.
CACGGATAAATTTTTGACTGCCTGCATGTGTATACAGATCTACCTCTTCCCGCTGTCGCCCATTTTTGCTCACCCAATAAAATGAAGGGGTAATGCGAATTCCATCCCGGGCGCTGAACATATTGCCTTTGGTTTTGAGGTCAAACTTGAAATGATAGCCTGTCTTGACCGCCACATTTGCGTAACCTTCAAATGGATGACTGCCGGGGCGAATGGGCAATGTGAAGGGCTCCGGGTTCCCTCTAGGCAACCCGTCAATATTGCCAAGCCCTGTCCAATAGGACAGGCCACTATGCAGTGGGCTTCCTTTTTGCAGTCGAAATACACGCTCCCAATGGTAATCTGCAATATCCGTGATATGAAAATCATACATCCGTCCGATGACCTCAATATTCACCACATCATTGGCAACATGATGAGCGAGATTTGTGTTGGCATGGTGCTGCTCGGTGAATCCATCCGGTGCATTTTCGGCAATGGTGCGGAACTCGACTGTATAATTGCCTTCATCGACCCATACGGGCAAATAAAAGTCTGTGTCCAGCTGTAGTACCGGAATGTCGATCCAGGTACCTCGCGGATAAAAATGCGTCTTTCCTTTGTCGTACACATCGAATGGAAAGCGCACCTGCTTGGTTCGTACATATTTGGCATACTCCCGATCACCATAGCCGGGAATATTCAAATGCGGACCTGCTGTCGAAATCGTGACTCGGAAAGGACGCTCCAAAATAAGTGCGGATCGTCCCTTCGTAGGTTGGGTTTTCTGATTATGAGCAGCATCATCCGACACTGTAGACAGATTCACTACGGGAGTGTGGACAGTCACTGTATTGATCCCCTGTATCGGCAACGTTTTATCCGCACCTCCATTGATATTTCCTTTGAGAATAGCGTAAGTGATGTCACCACTGCTGGGCGTGTTGGGCTTATTCATCTTATGCTTATCAATCACATGATTCGGACTGTACAGCACATCAGCCCCAATTGCTCCGGAAGAGGGAATCACACCTGGTTTAGGGCCATTTACCTTGACGCGCTCTGGATTCATAATGATCTTGTTTTCAAAGGTCAAAGTATCGTTCTCCACTTCGATTTCCTTAACTGCCTCCTCTGCCTTAGATTTCAGTACACTGCGATCATCAGGCACACTGGGCTTGCTGCTGCCGCCGTTTTTGCTACGACTACCTCCATCCACTGTCCCTGGTGCAGGGAGCGGATAAAAGTTACCCTGGGTCGCCGCAATATAAGAAGGGGGAGTATAGGATTGCGGACGCAGGGTGATTGCTTCATTGGGTAACGCATAGTTTCGGAGCGTAGCCTCTTTGATACCATATACCTCCAAATTGTCTATTTTCCAATAGGAGTACGGACGGACGATTTGGTAAGTATAAGTTCGCTTCACCGTCTCATTCCGGCGAGATTTTTTCTTAGGCCGCCAGGTCAACCGATATTCCCGTTTTACGTTCACCGTATATGTACACTGACCCGTCATGTTCACAAACTTATGTTGAAAAAGGTATCTCTTGGCTTGCACATGACCGTACAGGCTTTCAGAGGTAGGAATACCTTTGGATACGTCAAATCGTTCCCGACCACGCTGGTCCGCTTTGATCACGGCAGATACTACTGGGTCCAACTCGGCAGTTTCCAAGCGCAGACCTGGAACGGGACGGGAGCAGACAACACCTTTCGTTGGCTGTTCATTATCTTGGCAATTTGAGGGCGCTCCCTCTTGGCTTTCTCCAGGCTTCGGACAGCCCTGAGCTTCTTTGTAATACAAGTAAGCGGTAAACTGTTCAAAAGAACCGTCATAGGTAAACCCAGGTACAATCCCCGGCAAAATATCTCCGCTTGGCGGTTTACCTGTCGTGCTTTTCTTGTAACCCACATACTCATATTTCGGATTGGTTGGCGGGGTGAAATCATACGGTTGATTAGGTTTTAGCTCATCTTCTATTGGTTTAAATACGTTGTTAAGTGACTTTCCGTCAGTTGTAAAATGCTTGACGATGAGTGCGCTCTCTAGTTCGATTTTGAACAGGATGGGCTGGTAAATGCGCCAAGCTTCTACTTCTTTGGCACAGGTAGGGCAAGACTCGTCTTTAATATTTAAAGGTTCTTCCGCATCCAGAAGCATATTTACGGTTACGGGGATAACTGTAGTGTCGGTACCAATACCTTGTTTTTGAAAGGGACGAATTTCATTACTTGTTTTGCTACTATTGCTCGTTGAATCACCACTGATAGCTCGTCGATAATCTTCATAGTTATCGGATCTTGATTTTGAGAAATACTTTTTATAGTCAAGATTCTCTTTATTTATTTTAGGTTCATATAAACTCGCTTCGACACTTTTAATTTTACGACCTGGAAATTGAAATTTGTACGTAAAGGTAGCTTCCCCATACATATGTTTATTCGGTTGTTTTTTTTGTGTTACCCATTCCCCAGCGGTGTTCTTCCACATATCAAAGTACATCATCCCAACAAAGTAACGATTGTTCTTATCTGGAAAATAAGAGAGTGGCGTGATTTCTGTATCTGCCGCCACCATGTTAGTAGGAAAAGAGAATGGTGGGAACTGAAAAAATAACAGTAACCCCACCAAAAGTGCAATCAGAAGGTGTTTGGTCTTCTTCATACAATCTAATTTCCTTCTCATGAATTCACCATCAACGGGATATATTTATCTGACCAGCCATCAAACCCAATATATTTAATATCATTTATTTTGAATGATTTATAATTTTTAACTTTATCAAACAATTCATCTCTTGAGGAATAAATAGGGTAATACAACGTTTTTGTTCCATCTCCATTGTTGCTAGTTAGATCAAGTACAGGATAGCGATATCTGATTTCATTATTGTTTGTGATATAAAAAATTCCACCTGCTGAAGAAGTAGTTCTAACCCTCATTTTCATATATGTTGTGCCTTTGTCGTTAGTATACGGCTCAATGGAATATAAATCACGCAGAAGCCTCACTGGTAAGTCAGATGATTTAAAAATTAGTACCTTACTGTATTTTTCGCCATCTGCATTTTCTAAAAGATACGATTTTGTTGTAAACGCCTTTTTATACGGCTCAATACTCACTGCCTGATGCCCTGTATCCTCTAACGCAGCGATTTCCTTCTTCCCAATCCAGACCCAGTGGCTGACCTTATCCCATTCTACCGTCTGTCCCAAACCCTCACTCACTAACCGCAGTGGTACAAAAGTACGGTTTTGCTTCAAAATAATCTTCGTTTCATACGTTTTGGTTTGCCCATCCACGGTAGCGGTGTTTTGCCCCACTGTCATATTAACGGCATGTGCATCATTTTTTATCGACACAGCTAATTGGCCGCCTGTTTTCTCCCAGCCCACCTTAGCACCCAATGCCTCGGATACAAACCGGATTGGAACCATTACATAATCGTTACCATCTTGAAAAGGTTTGGCATCCGGGAACTGTATTTTTTTTGCATTTAATAAGACTTCAATTGGTTTGGTGCTACTTGCCGCCTCCGTCGTTGGAATCGTACTTGTCCCGCCCCATAGCAACGCGACTGCGGTCAAACTCAACACCCATTTTTTCATACTCATCTCTCGATCCCCTTTGTCTGCTTAAACTTTCAAACTATGTATATCATCTCTAATCTCATAAACTTATAAACTTATCGCATCCCCACTTTCGGAAAATACTGGATACAACTTATATATTATAGGGTTTCCCAATTACAAAATCTATAAGAAAAATAACTAATATAACTACTCTAAAAATCATTTCCTATGAGAAACCTCTCCCTCTAAATCATAGAATGGCCTCCTTATTTAACTTATATCTTCCGCAAAATCTCAACAAAAAAGGGCTGCCTCTCCCCTATGAAGGAAGAAACAGCCCGTGTGCTTCACGCGCAAAAACTATGTAAATATCAGTTCATATCCTATGGATTGTTCTAGCATCATCCAATATTTCTTACATCATAAATCATAACAGACTAAAAATCAAACGTTACTTTTTTCTCACAAAGCAGGAATCCCGGCGAACTTTTGGCGCCCCCTGCCCCCCATTCATCTGCCTCCCTTACACATAAGCTGGAAGCCACGTCCCGTGCGCTGCAATCAGGTCGTCGCACAGAGAAACGATATCATCCATGGATAATTCAGCCGAGGTGTGCGGGTCCAGCATAGCGGCGTGGTAAATGTGTTCTTTTTTTCCCGTCATTGCAGCTTCAATCGTTAACAGCTGGGTATTAATATTCGTCCGGTTCAGTGCAGCACATTGAGGCGGCAAATCCCCGACAAAGGTCGGTGTAACCCCATTACGATTGACTAGACAAGGTACCTCTACACAGGCTTCCTTCGGCAGATTGGTAATCAAACCTGTATTCATCACATTCCCGCCAATGGCAAAGGGCTGATTGGTTTCGATTGCCTCAAATATATAAGAAGCATATTCATTCGACCGTTCATGGCGCAGATCCTGATCGCCCAAAAGTTCCTCACGCATTGTCTCCCAGCGTTCAATCTGGCTCACGCAGCGGCGCGGGTATTCATCCAAAGGAATATTGAAGCGTTCAATTAGCTCAGGATATGCCCGTTTGATAAAATACGGATGATACTCTGCGTTATGCTCGGACGATTCCGTAATGTAATAGCCGAATTTCAGCATCATTTCAAAGCGTACCATATCATGATGCTTTTCCCGCTGCCTGGCGGCAGCCCGTTTTTTAATCTCAGGATACAAATCCACCCCATCCTTGCTCACTTTGAGCAGCCACGCCATATGATTGATGCCTGCGATCTTTGCCTTTACACCTTCCCGCTCCAAGCCGAGGCTTTTGAACAACTCGGGTATACACGCCTGTACGCTATGACACAGCCCTACTGTACGGACACCACCGTGTACGTTCATCACGTTCGTCAACACAGCCATCGGATTGGTATAGTTGAGAAACAGTGCATCCGGGCACACCTCGCGCATGTCTGCCGCAAAATCGAGCATCACCGGAATCGTTCTTAAATTGCGGAAAATACCGCCAATACCAACCGTATCAGCAATCGTTTGGCGCAGTCCGTATTTTTTGGGAATCTCAAAATCTGTAATCGTACACGGATCATAACCGCCCACCTGGATGGCATTTACTACATAGGCCGCTCCACGCAGTGCTTCCTTGCGGTCAGTGTAGGAGCGGATCACACAGGTACTCCCCGTTGTTTTTTTCAAATTGGATAAAATATTTTCCGAATCCTTCAGCCTAACAGGGTCAATATCGAACAACGCCAGTTCAAAACCCTGCAAAGCAGGTGTCAACATACAATCGCCAAGCACATTTTTAGCAAACACCGTACTGCCTGCACCCAAAAATGTAATCTTGCTCATACTTTGTCCCCCATTCACATTTTGTTCGCAGCTGTGCACCTCAAATGCAAGGATACCCATCGCCCCTCTCCCCCTTTGCAGGAAGAAAGTGACGATGGGAAAGATTAGCCATGACTATGCGTTGTTGCCTCTTATTCAGGATACTCCCACTGATTTAGCTGGGCTGATAAGCCGAGACGGTAAGACAGATGTTACCGGGGATGTCGTAGTTGGCGGGGTTACTGAAGTCTCCGGGCTAATCGGAGTTACCGGTGAAGCCACTGCCCCTGCCTCAATCACAGTCACCTTGGCCATTGCCTTTAACTCTGTCCCTTCCACTTTGCCCTTCAATTCAAACGAACCTGGAGCAGCATATTGTGCAGGGTCTATATCCTCCCATTCCACAGCCACCCATTTGGTGGAGCCTTCTCCATACGTAGCTTCCACTACGCTTGGCAGTTCAGGTTTTTCACCAACATGAGTTGTTACATTCACCTCTTTTAACGCAGTGATGTTCTCAGTTGCCGTCAGACTCTGTGCTGTACCGGAGGCCAGACCTGCCACCTCGTTTGCATTCAAAGCACGGCTATAGATCCGGAATTCATCCACCAGACCATTGAAATACGGATCAGGGTACTGGGACTTACCGATAAAATTATTTTTCGTCTGTCCCAGACTGGTTGGATTCAAGGTCAGGTTGGTATTGCGTCCCACTTCTTTCCCATCCACGTACAAAATACCTGTGGAGCCCGAAAGCGTGACTGCAACATGCTTCCATACGCCTGTCGGCAATACAGGGGCATCAATCGTCTGCTCCTGTCCTTGCCCGTTACCTTGATTCGTAATGGCAAATAGCATCCGGTTCCCGGCTTTAGGAGTCAGGAACATATATTCATTGGTCCCGGAGCCGAAGTCAAAAATCCGCACATAGTCGCTCAGGCTGTTCGCTTTGACCCAGCCGGATACGGTCAATTGCTGTGCCCGGCTGACAATCCCCGCCGGAAGCTGCACATAGCTGTCCTTGCCGTTCAGGCTCACAGCGTTGCCTCTTTTCCCCGCAGCCCATGCCGCAGTTCCCTTAACGGTAGCATCATTGCCGCTTTCCGATGAATCCGCAGCAACAGCACCGCTGGTTTCGTCGAACTTGTAAACGGCAAGCTGTTCAGGTAACGGTGCCGCCGGTTCAGCTATCACAGTTACTTTAGCCTCTCCTGATAACTGGGAGTCGCTGGCTGTCAGCTTGAATATATACGTTCCTGGTTCAGAAACGTTCACCTTCGAGCGTAGTGATGTTTTGCTGCTGAATGTGACCTTCGCGTTCTGTGGTCCTTCAACCAGACTCCACTCGCTGGTCACCTTTCCTTGCGGAAGTCCATCATCTGTAGCTGTACCTTTCAGAATAATCTGATCCGGCAGCTTCACCTTGGAATCCTTGCCTGCATCAACGACAGGTGCTTTGTTGGGATCAGGTGTGGTGGGTGTCAGCTCTACTGTATAAGAGGATGCTGTACCCATTTCCAACTTAAGCTTATTGGTTGGTGCATACGCATTAAACTTGCCTTGTGATTGACCACCCACTTTAACCAGGTACGTTCCTTTCTTTAAGCCATCAAATGTAACGTACGTAGAATGAGCTTGGCCCGGCGTTTGATTTTTCAATTGGAGCCATACATAATCCTTGGATGTTGCCAGCTTGGCTTCTGTATACTGGTCCTTTTCCAGCTCGATATACAGCTTTTCCGTAATCAGGTTGACTCGTTTGAACAAACCGTCCAGCGGCTTGATCGTATACACGTTACCGCTTTTACTCACCTCTGCACCGTAGCCCGTCAATCCAAAAATTGGATCAATCGCGATATCCGCGCTTAAGGTTTTAAGTGCACCAAACAATCCGAGGTCAGCCTCACCGCTCATGCCGCGCCAGCCGTTAAAGAGCGGAACATTTTTACCGCCGCCGGTACCGTTTGTACCGTTATTGCCTTTTTCTGCTTGATACGTCCATGCGACCGCCCCGATGTCCTCAGGGTCCGAGCTGATTTGCCCGGAATTAATCGCTCCGACATTGGCAATTTTGGCAGCATAGGACAACCGTTGTTGTTCCTCACGATGATTGTCCTCATGATGACGAATCCAGTCATCCATCGCATATCCCGCAAGTGAAGTCGTGTACTGGAAGTTAAACCAGTTCTCCCCGGTAATCGTCACCGGATCGGTATAGTAGTACCATACAGGCATATGACCGCGTGATGCACGAGTTTTGGCATTGATTTTACCCATCATTTCCAGGGCTTTACTTTGTTCGCCCTCTGTATCTATATTCTGCTTGGCTAACGTATATACAGCCTCTTCGCCTGTATTGTCGTAGCTATATTCAGAACCATAAGGATACTTTGTATTTTTAAAATTGTTATATTTGCGATCCATTTTTTCCTTGAGATCGTTCGCTTCATCATCGTAGCCTTCATCATGAAGGGCCTGAATAATATCCGGTGTGGTCAGCTCGCCCATCAAACCTGTTTCCCAGTTGTACGCAACGGGTCCTTCATACAATGCTTTGAAAATGTTATAAGCCCGCAGCAAATAGGTTTCCTTCGGATGCTTGTAAGTGACTAGGTCCGGGTATTCCTTGGCAATCTTATACATGCTGAAATACGTGTTGTATACATGCGGGTATGCATATCCCCGATAGGTCGGTGTATCATTGGGCTCCGGCATCAGGAAATCATGAATTAAATAATCTTCATGATGTCCATTCATCAGATTCGTCCAAATCGCCGTCTCCAAATAATCGTCTACAGCCCGCACCTCTTTGGCGACTGGAGAGAGCGTGTTTTTTTCAGCCAGGAACTGTCCGTGGGTCAGACCCCAATCGTCCCCCCAGCCCCAATAGCCGTTGAAAATGTTGCGTTTGGATTTGGTATGCATCATCCAATCGTCAAATACCTTATCGCGCAAATCACCTGGCACGTTCCACTGGGTTTTGTCTACCATAAAGGTAGCGTGCCGTTGCAGCGCCTGATCAATCGGCTCAATGGCATAGAATTGTAAAACCGTTTTGTTGCCATTGCCGTATTCTACCGTTATGAAGTTCGGGCCCAGCTTAGTAAATTTCAGTTCATAAATCTGATGTCCTCCAGCCTTGCTATCCGTCTGCGGAATAACGGTTCCGTCTGGATAGGTCACCTTGTTGATCGTTTGCTTGGTACGCAGATCCACCTTCGCCTTTTGATTCGTAGGCACAATCATGCCTGGTACAACTGTAGTATCCACCAAGTTTTCTTGATACAACGTATCTTTTACATCATGCTCGTCCTTTACGGCCAGGAACTTGAAGCCATAGTTTTTGCTTTGTCCTGGATTCAGGATCAGGCTTGTATTGGGCAAATACCCACGGTTGGTAGACTTGATGACATTGGAATGAATATAAAATACATTCAATCCCTCCAACCACTTGCCTTCGTTGGCCGGGTTCCAGGCCCACTTGCTACCCGGATGCTCTTCATCCCGCCAATGGTCCTGATACTCAAACCCAGCGCCTGTTGTGGAATCAGGGATCAATAGCAGGGAAGACCCGATGCCGCTGGGACGCCCAGCTGTAATATAGGAGCTGTTATTGCCGACAAAGGAATGCGTCACGACTCTCGTTTCGTAAATTGCATCACCATAAGTCCACTGTTCATTAAAAGGTAGGGGCAATCCAAAATCGCCAATCTCCAATTTTTTGCCGCTGGTATTCTGTACCTGTATATTCCACAGTACCGAACCATTCGACTCCGCCGAATAGGTTTCAATAACTTTAAAATTGCGTATGCCTTCTGCGTTACTTGAGTTCTCGTACGTGACCGTAACGCGGTTGCCGCTGGTCGTGATCTTACGCGCGTCTGCCGACTTATTCGTCCATGCCTTCGTCCAGCTACCTCCATCCAGTCGATACGTGAACATCAGCTCCCCTAGCCACTGATGATCTGCCGTGTTCTGCTCAGGTGTCACCGTTGCGTTCATGACATATTCGGTCGGAAAAGCATCTCCCTTGATACGGATAGATGAAATCTCGCCATGCTCGCCTGTATGAATCGTCAGCTTGTCATTAGATAGTTCATGGGCTTCTGCTGTATGCGTCCCAAACAACACAGACGCTGTGGTTAAAAACAAAAACGCCGCCAATATTCCCTTAAATTTCATCAACACGGCCTCCTTTTCGATCTCGGGGTCCTGATTTGCTTGTCAATCAGCTGAAGTCTCTTCATTTCGCCGCAACCTCCTTGGAAATGTAAGCGCTACAACTCTATTGTACAAAGCCTTGTCCATTGGTAAAATCAACATTTTCAACCGATTTATATAGGATTTCAACCTAATCGGGGGATAAATCATTCATACCAACAGACACCATGTTTTGGATTAATGAATGGACAAATCGGAAATAATTCACTCATACCGTCTGTAGGAGGGAACAACTTCATGAATTCGAATGATAATCCACCAGAGCAAAACGCTTATTTGAAAGAGCTGAATGCATTATTTATCCCATTGGATGGAATGGAGAATCTGGACCGCATGGTTAAGGCCATCGGAGATGCAGATATTGTGCTGCTCGGTGAGGCGAGCCATGGGACTTCTGATTTCTACCGAGTTCGGGCCGAGCTTTCGAAGAAGCTAATTACAAGCAAGGGTTTTAACATTATCGGTGTGGAAGGAGACTGGCCCTCTGCTTATCGGGTGAACCGGTATGTTAAAGGGATGGAGGGGGCCGATTCCTCGGCAGCCGATGCACTGGGTGATTTTACCCGCTGGCCGACATGGATGTGGGCAAATACGGACATTCGTGATTTCACGGAGTGGCTCAAGGAGTACAATGAGGCGAATCACGGCGGCGGCAGTGTCCGTGCGAAGGTTGGATTTTATGGCATTGATATGTACTCGTTATGGGAATCTATGGAAGAGATTATCGGTTATTTGGAGGAGACCAATTCTCCCCAACTGAAACAGGCCCGCAAGACATACGCCTGTTTCGACCCATATAGCAGGGACCATCAGTCTTATGGCATTGCGGCAGGACTGCTCTCGGAGAGCTGTGAGAAAGAAGTGGTTGAGCTGCTACAGCAGATGCAGAGCCGGCGCATGGCGTATCCGGGAAGTGAGGAAGAGCTGAATGCAGAGGTGAACATGCTCGTCACCTCCAGCTCGGAGGCCTACTATCGTACGATGGTCCGGGGCGGCCCACAGTCCTGGAATATACGGGACAAACATATGGTTGAATCCCTGAAGCGAATCATGTCCTATTACGGGGCCTCGGCAAAAGCCATTGTCTGGGAGCATAATACGCATATCGGTGATGCGCGGGCAACGGATATGATGGCGGATGGCATGGTTAATGTGGGTCAGCTGCTGCGGGAGGATCCAGAACATCGGGTGTTTGCCATTGGCTTCGGGACCTATCAGGGCGAGGTACTGGCTGGAAGAGCTTGGGGATCTCCGGTTGAGAAAATGACCGTCCCGCCCGGACAGCCAGAAAGCTGGGAGTATTACATGCACCAGGCGGGAGGCGGCCGAGATGGCATGATAATGCTCTCCGATGCATCTTCCATGCTGCATACGACCATTGGCCACCGTGCCATCGGTGTGGTGTACGAGCCTGCTCATGAGCGGTTCGGCAATTACGTGCCTTCCAGCATGGCAGATCGTTATAATGCGTTTGTTCATCTCGATCGGACCACCGCCCTTCAGCCACTGCCTATCCTTCAGCCGGTTGCAACGGATGCTTTATTTTCAGAATAACAGCTCGCAAGAAACGTCTGTGGGATGCTGGATGGCTGGGTAACGTTTACCGTCAGGCTTCGGATAATAACTATGAGACTGGCTCCAATACAAAAAGTGGCAGGCACGGACTTTATTTTTATTAGTCTGGGCCTGCTGCTTTTTTATTGAACTAAACGGTCCGTTAGTTTTTATGCATCTATCAAAAAAGGGATGTCCCCATCACGGAAATCTGGAGAAACACCCCCTATCTCCTGTCTTTCCCATCTGGTGCATATGGCGGACGGATGGATGTGCCTGATTCCTTGCTCATTCCACAATTTCCGGTCCTGTCGGCCTTGGAAGTGATCGCTACAACGCAATACATTTATGTCGTAGGCCTCTATTGATATTGGCATCTGCATCGAATACCGCATAGATTTGGCTAGGAACATGAAGGACGGTAAATTCATCTGGAACCTGCTTTCTATTCTTTCTCCTACAGTGTAAAAGAACCACTGAATATCTTCTTGTTTAGAAATGCTTCCATTTTGTCTGAAATTCAAGTACCACAACGAAGAGATCCAGTAACGCTTCAATTCCTCTTCAGACATGTATCCTTCCTGACCGATAGAAGGATTTCACTATCCTTCTTTTTCTTTGTCTTTCACTTCACTTTTTTTAAGTAGAATTACGTATAATCAACGAAGTCTTGTAGATTTTCGTTATAGGAGCAGATCGCATCCCCTTCAATCGCCGGGTAAGACATTCCGTAACATCCTTTACCATATCAGGAATACAATTGGTTAATGTGGTCAGTTCCGGATTAGTCATTAATCCTACAGGATGGTTATCAAATCCGATGACGGACATTTCTTGAGGCACGGATATCCCCCTTTGCTTTGCTGCTTTCAATAAACCAGTAGCTACAAAGTCACTACCTGTTATCATTCCATCCGGCAATTGGTCAGAAGTAAATAATTGTTCTCCCAAGGCATAACCATCTTCCATAGTCATCAGACCCGTATAACATTGTGATTTTGTACAGGCAAGACCGAATTGTCGGTGAGCCATTTGAAACCCATTCCATCTTTTCTCTTGCAATTGTGTCAGGTGATCCATACAGAAAAACAGATGACGGCGCCCCTTGGACAGCAAATATGCTGTCGCTTGAAAGACCGCATCTTCTTCATCCAATCGAAAGACATCAAGAAACTCTCCATCCATCGCTTCGTTACATATGATTCCTATGTGAGAACCTATATATTCTTTAATTTCTCTCTCCGAGAAATGGGAATGAGCAATAACCACGGCATCCATTTCTCGACGTGCCAATCGGGCATACACTTCACGTTCATACTCCCGGGATAATTCGGTCTGATAGATGACAAGTTGATACCCCATTGAGCCTAAAGATCGACTTAATGTACTGACAAGCTGACTGAAATAAGGATGTTCCACATCCGGGACAAGCACACCAATATGATTGCTGGCCTGTAGACGCAACTGAACCCCCTGCGTATTGCGGACATATCCCAGCTCCGTAATGGCTTTCTGTACTTTTTGTCTGCTTTCAATAGATACATGAGGATGGTCATTTAACACACGTGATACCGTCGACTTGGAGAGACCGCTTACACGTGAAATATCAATTATGGTGGGCAAAATTAACACCTCATCTAAAGTATTGACCTGGGAACGTTCCCTGCAACTATGATATCGTTAACAAACTATAGGAGGAGCTACACTCATGAAAGTCATATATACCCCCGCTGTAACCGAATATCTGATATTGTTTGATTTTGACGAAACGTATTACCCGCATGAATGTTTGCCTGAACAACTCAAAATGGTGTACGAACTGGAACAATACCTCCAGCAGCTTGCCAGAAATCATCAGGTAAAGATAGCTTGGGTCACCGGAAGTAGTGTTCAGCAAATACAAGCAAAAATGAATATAGCCGGTATGACGCAGCTCCCCCATTTTATAGCGAGCAATCTGGGCACAGAGTTGTGGGAAGTCGAGCCTGACGGGCAACTGGTCACTGTTCCTTCATGGGCAAAGATCATAAGGGCCTCTGAATTCTCTCGAAGAGATGTAGAAGATTTAATTAGCGAATTAAAATCAACATTCAACATCGTTCTTCACGAACAGACTCAATTAGGTCAATCCGGATACAAAATGAACTACTATTATTATCCGGTATCAGCAGTCAAAACCCAATATGATATAAGTATCATCAGGCACCTGGCTGCAAATCATGGGATCGGAATTAATATCAATATTTGCAATCCCAAGGCGGGTGATCCGGAGCACGCATATGATGTCGATTTTATCCCCGCAGGAACTGGAAAGAAAGCGGCTGTGCAATTCCTGATGGATTATAGTCAGGTACCCCTATCCAAAACATTGGCTTTCGGTGACAGTGGAAATGACATCGAGATGCTTCAAATGGTTGCCCATGGCTATCTTCTCCAGAATGCAACAGCAGAGGCAAAGTCATTCCACAACAACGTTGCCCCTTATGCTTACGCCGAGGGAATTTTGCATGTATGCAGAAATTTCTTTAGGGAGTAATTCATATGGCGTTTGCCCAGCTATATTTAGCCGATCTAAGTCTCGGTAAATCGTGCGAACCGGCACTTCAAAGCGCATCGCTAGATCTTGCGCACGAACTTGATTTGTTCGTTTTTAATTTTCTACACAAAAGTCACTCCATCCTGCCCATTAGTTAAACAAAGGCAGCCAATCACTTTGATCGGCTGCCTTCTTGTTTGTATTGAACTATCGTATCCCGTTAGCTTAATGACCTCAAATATGAAAATTTCTAAAGAGTCCATATAAGAACGAACAATTCCAATTACTGTATAATTGAGAACAAGAAAGGGTGGTAATAACAAATCATACAGGGTTATTTAAGAAATTAAAACCCACCGTAAGGCTGTCGCCTTGCACAGTGGGTTTTGCCTTTATTATCTGATTTGCGTTCCGTTGGGTAGATCGAAATCCGGCTTCAACAGCACGACATCTCCCTGTTCAGGCAGTCCGCCCAGAACCAAAACTTCCGAATTGAATCCCACTATACGGTACATTCATTGAAACAAATATAAAGCACCAGCTTCAAAAAGATTCTTCTTTGGTTTGTCATATCTATCGGCAGAGAGTAAGTATACGGCTATCCACTAAGACTTCCCGATCGCAGACTTAGGATAGAAACTCTTTTCCCCATACTCTTATAGAATCGATAATACTCAACAATTTATTTCCTTGTTCAGTGAGGGAGTATTCTACTTTGGGTGGCACAGTGTCATCTACTATCCTCTTCACAATTCCATCCGCCTCGAGTTCCCTGAGTTGTAGAGTCAACATCCGTTGTGAAATCCCTGGTATTAATCGTTTAAGTTCATTAAATCTGACCGATTTTTCGGATAAAATGTCGATAATGATTCCCTTCCATTTTCCTCCTATCATATGTAAAACCATTTCAACAGGACAGCCCTTTATAACCTCTTCACTGCAATCGCCATAATTTTTTAATCCATATCCCATATTGCCACTCCATTCATTAAGTTACAAAAATGTGCGTACTTACAAGTATCAATCATTTCCACTATATTAACTATATCAGAAATGAAAGGAGATATATCACGATTACAATGAGAGAATCTAAATAGCAGTCACAAATATAAGAATTAAATACATTTTCGTAGGTACAGATTTTAGAAAATAGATTAGGGAGGCAATTTTATGAATAAATCCAAGATCGTATTAATTACAGGTGGCAACAAAGGTATTGGTTTTGAGACAGCAAGACAATTAGGAAACATGGGGTATGAGATTTTAATAGGAGCAAGAAGCGAAGAAAAAGGACATGAGGCCGTAACGTTTTTAGAAACGGAGAACATTAAAGCTAAAACGGTGGTTCTTGATGTCACAAACCCCAGCTCCGTTCTCTCCGCAGTAGAATGGATTGAACAAGAATATGGATACCTTGATATCTTGATTAATAATGCAGGCGTGTTTTTTGAAGGCAACACACCTCCAAGTGAACTGGAACTGTCCGTTCTCAAGAATACCTATGAGACAAACGTTTTCGGCGTATTTTCTGTCACTAAAACAATACTTCCATTGCTCAAAAAATCTTCTGCCGGAAGAATCGTAAATCTTTCCAGCGGATTAGGTTCCTTAACTTTGAATTCAGACCCAACGTCGGAATTTTATAATGTGAATTCGCTCGCCTACAATAGTTCCAAAACGGCTGTAAATGCTTTAACTGTTTTCTTTGCTAAAGAATTAAGAGATACTCCTATTAAAATCAACTCGGTTTGCCCTGGATTTACGGCTACCGATTTAAATGGTAATAGTGGCTATCGCACAGTCGAACAAGCAGCTTCCAGTGTAGTTAAGCTTGCCACAATCAATAATGATGGTCCAACTGGTAGCTTTTTTGATGAAAATGGAGTTGTGCCTTGGTAAAAACACAGGGAATAAGTTAGCTTTAACATCCAAAAATTCCGATATAAATATTTCTAATACATCATCTTATCCGTACCATTTTACCCGGGCAGTTTCTGAGTATTCCGTAAAGCTATTTGGAGAAAGGCATCCTTTTGTTTGATCATACCAGCGGTTGCGCATATACTGAAGACCTGTTACCCCGTCCCACTCTCCAGAGTAGCGGAATAGATTCTCTGTGTAGTCAACGGCTATAAGGACTTGTTTATGTCCACTATCGGCAATAGGGTCAAATTCTTGTACCTGACCAAGGACATGAACTTGACCCTTTAAAATGAAAAAACGCGCCTAGCGCGGGTTTCTATAGGGCTATGTTCTTTCTCCTCTGACCCGAGTGACGAGCAGTCGAAGTTGCCATACCTTAGGCGGAAGCCGTCATATCATGAATAGTTATTGGTTTCCCTGCAACGCCAATCCAATCTCCCAAAAGAGTTAATACTTGAACGTGTAGTTTGTTCACATCTTCTAAGCATGTAACAACATTAACATTGCCAAATCTAACTTCACTCATGTTTCTTCCCTCTCTTTTGTGGTATGTGTTAAATTATTCAGAAATGCATAATTTGACAAGGCTAAGTATTAATAGAGCTCTACAACTTTGCAATCAGCTTCTACAATCCAGTATTGTAATTTTATATTGATTGCTAAGTTGAATATGTATTTAAACTAACCTGCCCGTTAGCTTAATGATTCGTCCTCAGTCTAGATTTTTTTTCTTCTGACCACCGATAAAATAAAAAAAGCCGCTTAAATAGCGACTTTCAATAGGAAATGTCTATGTACATACTATTTTCAATCTTCCCTTTTTACCGGATAGCCTATTTCCTGGATGTCCTCTTCAAGATCAGCGAATTCTAATTCTTCATTTAGACCTTTAAGCATTTTCCCATCCAAAGGCTCTATATCGAATATTCGCTGTACGAGCGACCGGTCCAGTGAAATCTCGTAATACTCCGTTGCCCAAGCATAGTAATAATCCGCTTTGCCGTTTAAAACATGCAACAGTTTGTAGGCTTCGGCATCCAGTTCCTTACTTGCGGACCATGCCTGGCTGCCTTGCAACTTCCATGTGCAAAATGTGGTCACATCCATAATAAGCGCTGGTTCCCTTAGAAATCCCTCAAATTCGTTAGGCACGCCTTGCAGCACATCATGTGGCCCATGCACCTGATTGAACCGCTGGTCAAACCCTTTGATGATCAGTCCGTTTGGCTGAAACAGCGCAAAATAGTGATCCCCTTCGCCGTCCCTCATCGATGCCATCTGTTCATTCTCATCCCAATGGGCGTTGTACGAATAATATCGGTATTCCCACTCCGGCATAAGGATAGCGTCCAGGATGGCTGCAGCTTGAAATATACGTCTGCTCTCCTCGATGTCGGGAAGCATGCCAATGAAGTTTGAATCTGTCATGATCTATCTCTCCTCTACCCGGGTCTCCTTTCATAACATATCCATTATAAACCATAGATACTGGAAAAAGTGACAACAAAAAAGCCACGGTATCCCGTAGTTTCCTGCTGAGTAAGCCTCAAACCAGTTGAGCTATCGTTCCCCGTTAGAGTCTCGCGAACGTGATGTAATCGACTTAGGCAGGCTCTGCCGATTCGATCCGAAGTGCCTGGTTGATCTGTCCCCGGTGATATTGCCCATGTAAGAGGACCTGCGACAGAATGTCCCGGGCGGACGTTCGGAACGGAACCCCACTCTGATTCTCATAGTCAATCATCTCATCCAGCTCGAATTCCTTGAGCCCTTCGATATAGACGCGATATTGCTCAGCGTTTTCTTGGAACATCGTCCGAATCGCTAACAGGTCTTCCGTTTCCTCCCACAACGAATATTGCGCGCTACCCTTGCCCTGCAATCGGTCCAGCCAGACTCGTTCCGCGACTGCAACGTGCCGAACCAGCTTCAGAAGGTCCTTGTTCTTCGTCTTACTCTCCTCGAGCGCGTCCAAGATGCGTCCGTCCGCCCAGTATAGGTGGTCCATCATGCACTTGATTGTCTTCATTTCGGTCTCCCCCTCTTCTTTTCATCGATTACTTGAACCTAGTGTATCTCGTTAGTTTAGCGACTTCAAACTTTTAAATACTTATCACACGCCATACAGATTTGCCAATGAAGTTACAGACTTACCTGTAACGTTTAGGATAAGGTTGTTTGTGAGATTTATAAAAAGTCGGCACCAAGTGGAACAAGAACGAAAAGTGAATCAAAAAATCAGTGAGTATATGAGAGGTGCTGAAGAATAAGCGAGTCAACTTCCCTACACTCCGCAGCAGCGTTCATCCATGGGTATCTAAGCCCTACTTATCAATCATCCATTTTTGATCTTTTGTAGGCTAGTGGTGTCATATTCATCGCTTTTCTGAATCTTTCTATAAAATAGCTCGTACTATTAAATCCGACCTTATAGGCAACTTCTGTAACGTTGGATTCTGCTTGTTGCAGTAAGACTAAACTTTTTTGAATCCGATAATCCATGACATAATTCAACGGAGTTACCTTTAAAATTCGTTTGAAATATCGGCAGCACTCCGAACGGCTCAATTGACCCGCTTTTGCAATATCATCTAATGTGACTTTTTCAGCATAATGCAAATAGATCCAATTTAACATTTGCTTGATCCGTTGACTCTTTACCATTTCCATCTGGTCGTATTCTAATTGAAAGCCATTAATGACTAAGTTTTTCCAAATCAGTGTTAAATGCATGGTAATATCCATCTCAAAGTATGGTGATTTTTGTTGAATATATTGATTCATTTTCAAAATGGCATCTAAAATGTTTTTACCCCAAAGCTCGTCAGAATCTATGTATACATAAGGTAAATTAGTCGCTTGAATATAAGGAGCTACGTAGGGTGTGTAAAGCTCTTGTGATAAAACGAAATGAGGAGAAACATTTAGACAGATGTAGACGCAACCCGAATCATTCTTATCTTCCGCCATGTGTAGGCAGCCACTATTTATAAACAACCCATCACCTTGTCGTACGATTCGTTTATCCTCATTTATTTGAAAGATCGCTTCCCCTTTTTCAACCAGAACAAATTGAATTTCATCATGCCAATGAAGGGGTACATATCCATGTATATTTTGGTTAATTGTTGTTTCATAACATGCCACCGGTAGTACGACCGTCCGATGCTCAGTTAGTTCTTTTAGGTTTTGGTCAATCATAAAATTTTTTATTTGCAAATCACCACAACCTCAATATATTTATATTTTATCATCAAATTCAAGTATAATTTAAAATATTTTTCACCTATTATAACACTATTATTATATTTCAAGGTGGAGAATATTCATGGATAAATCAACTAGAAGAACAGGATTATTTCTTGTTATCACAGGAGCTATATTCTGGGGGATCAGTGGGACTGTTGCAAAAAAACTTTTTCTACAAATCGATGTAAATTGGCTTGTAACAACACGCTTGCTCATAGCTGGTGTTTTACTCTTGGCCCTTCAATTTACAATAAAAGACCGTACACAAATATGG
The DNA here is from genome assembly GCF_000237325.1 of Paenibacillus polymyxa M1. Lineage (NCBI taxonomy): Bacteria > Bacillati > Bacillota > Bacilli > Caryophanales > Paenibacillaceae > Paenibacillus > Paenibacillus polymyxa. Next base: position 1,159,991 of record NC_017542.1, on the reverse strand, counting down.
GGTGTATGGAAAAATAGAAAGACCGCTTTCCAACTCATTGTCTACGGTTTGGTTGGTATGCTAGCGGTTCAATATACGTATATGGCATCCATTCAAAGTGGTAATGCCGCTGTTGCGACATTATTACAGTATTTAGCACCTGTAATGATTATCATCTATTTAGTTCTGCGAAAGCACCTGGTCTTCACACGAAAGGATCTGTCAGCTATTTTCCTGGCTTTAGTGGGTTGTTTTTTCTTGTTAACAAACGGCTCTATTTCTCAACTATCCGTTCCGAAGATCGCAATCGTGTGGGGCCTTTTATCAGCAATTGCCCTGGCTTTTTATACCTTATACGCAATTCCTCTTTTGAAGCAATACGATTCCCTGGTTATTGTGGGTTGGGCGATGGTCATTGGCGGTTTTGGATTAAGCTTAATCCATCCACCCTGGCAGATCGATTTTAAAAGCTTGACCCTAGAAACCTATTTATATCTAGCATTCGTTATTATATTCGGCACAATGATAGCATTTTGGTTCTATATAGAAAGTTTACAAAGCCTTTCACCAAAAGAAACAAGCTTTCTAAGTAGTTTGGAGCCACTTGCTGCTGTTTTAACAACTGTATTTTGGTTAAAAGAGCCCTTTGGTTTTTTCCAATGGATTGGTGTATTATGTATCATTGGACTGATACTATTATTGGCATTTAATAAAAAGTCTTCTTCATAAACCCTGCCTTCATGTCTACGTTATGCACCGGTCCCTCAGGCTGAATCAAAGCTACTAACCTCAATCTTGAATATGGTTTCTCCCATTAAGTAAAAGAGGCACATCAGTGTAGATGTGCCTCTCTCATTTTGCCTAGAATCATTCGTTATTCATTCTCCATCGTGCTGATGTCGATCACAAATCGATACCGTATGTCTGAAGCTAGTACTCGCTCCCAGGCTTCATCAATCTGGTTAGCCGAAATAACCTCGATCTCTGGAGTGATAGAGTGTTCAGCGCAAAAGTTAAGCATTTCCTGCGTTCCGCGGATACCACCAATCATCGATCCAGCAAACGACCGACGATGACCGATAAGAGATAAGACTTGAACAGGCAATGGCTCCGCTGGCGCACCAACATTGACCAATGTACCGTCCAGTGCCAGCAATGAAAGGTAGGCGTTAATGTCGATTTTCGCGCTGACCGTATTCACAATCAGGTCGAACGAACCGGCCAGTTTCTTAAACGTTTCCGGATCGTTCGTGGCATAATAATGATCCGCACCAAGCCGCAAACCGTCTTCTTTCTTATTCAATGTTTGTGATAAAACCGTAACCTCTGCCCCCATGGCATGAGCAAGCTTTACAGCCATGTGTCCAAGCCCGCCAAGTCCAACAACAGCTATCTTTTTGCCAGGAGCGGCTCCCCAATGGCGCAGCGGCGAATACGTTGTGATGCCGGCACACAGCAAAGGAGCAGCGACATCAAGCTCTATACCATCAGGAATGCTAACTACGAAGTCTTCAGTTACGACGATGTGAGAGGAGTAACCACCTTGCGTATATTGCCCGTATCTGTCGTAGGCTCCATAGGTGCCCGTATTACCATTTAGACAATACTGCTCTTCTCCCTGATGACAGTTAACGCACTCTCCGCAGGAGTCAACCATACAGCCTACCCCCACTCGGTCGCCAATGGCAAACTTTCTGACCTCCGAACCAACCTGGGTGACAATTCCGGCAATCTCGTGCCCTGGAACGAGCGGATAGTTCACCGGTCCCCACTCGCCGCGAGCTGTATGAATATCAGAGTGGCAAATACCAGCGTACTTAATCTCAATGAGAACATCATGCGGTTGGAGATCCCTGCGTTCTATCGTGGTCAGTTTGAATGGACCTTCTGGACTGAATGTAGCGCGTGCATTAGTAGTTATCATTATCGTATAACCTCCTGCAATTCATGAATTATTGGTTATTTTAATCGTGTTACTTAGCCTATTTAAACATGGAGACAATTCCTTATCTTGAAAGTGATCGAGTGAGAGTAAACATGTAGTTTCTTAGTAAAATGGCTACAAAACCTAAAACCAATGATAGTAGTCCCACAAATATGACGTATTGTGTACCCATTTCTGCTATAAAGAATCCACCGACTGTGGCACCAAATGTTACTCCCAAGTTAGCAGATGTTAAAAATAATCCATTAGCGAAATCAGGCGCTTCAGGAGTTGAAGACGTCATCAAATATTGATTCATATTCCCCCCGAAACCGGCTAACATTCCCCAAATTAAAGTTATGATCGCCATGGGTACGCTAAGCTGTCCTGTGAAGAACATAATGATGTAAACAGCTCCCAGTACAAAAGGGAAAGATACGACAGATTTGATCGCACTATTAATAAGTAGCTTTCCTGCGACTACATTTCCAATAACGTTGGCTCCACCGTATATAAACAACATTAAGCTAATTGTATTCGAAAACATATTCGTAACAGTTTTCAAATATTCAGCAAAATAACTGTAAACACCGAATATTGCTGAGTTCATTAAAATAACAGTCACAATGGAAAGCCAAGTAGCTGGTTTTTTTAATACAGATAATTGTGCTCCGTAAGAAAGTCTTTCCTCAACAGGCATCGATGGTACAAATAGTAATGTAGCGATAAATACCATAATGTTTACGGCAGCAAAGAATACCATCGACATCTGTAGAGAAACAGCACCTGCAATCAAACTTGCGATTGGTACACCGATTACCATACCGGCAGATACTCCAATAAAAACTTTCGAAACAGCTTTTGGAGCTTCTTCCTGACTAACCGAGGCCGCAGCTACAGTAAATGCCAATGAACAATATACAGGATGAAAAAGTGCAGGTACTACACGAGCAACAAGTGCAATCGTAAAATTAGTCGTAAAAATTGAGACGACATTCCCTAAAACGAAAACACCAAGCACAAGTAACATGACCTTTTTCCGATTTATACCCGAAAACAATAAAGGTAAGATGGGCCCAGACACTGCAACCGCAAGTGCAAAAGAACTTACCAACCATCCTGCTGTTGATGCACTCACATGATAGTGTTCGGCAATGGAGGGCAATAAGCCGATCACCCCCATTTCGGTATTTAAAATGCCGAAGACTCCTATGGTTAATATAAATACAAGTAAATTTTTCTGATTAACCAAAATCAAGGTTCCTCTCTTCACTTTTGAAATTACCTATACAACACGAAGTTGATAAGCAAAGCACATTGTTTAATCAACTCATGTCTATTATTATATGATTAAGAAGCGTAAAAACAATGATTAAAAATCCGCGATGTGTTGATATATCAACACATGAATCAAAAGTGTTAATTATCGCAGAAGGCTAGGTGACATTTTCGATGACCAAAGTGGATCGGAGAATTCTTAAAACTCAAGAATCCTTGAAAAAAGCTGTTATTGAACTGATGACTGAAAAAAACTTTGATGAGATTACCATTCAGGATATTGCGGACCGGGCAAATGTAAACCGCGGAACCATTTATCTTCATTATCAGGACAAATATGATTTATTGGATAAACTCATAGAGACACACCTTAACGAATTAGGGGAGATGGATAAGTGGGCATGTGAGTTGGATTGGACCGATGCTCTTGTACCTTACTTTGAATATTTCAAGGAAAATTATTTATTTTTTTCGACCATGTTAGCAAGTAAAGGGACACCATCATCTTTTAGAACTCGGCTTTTTGCCTCTTTTATTGAAGGATTTAAAGGTGAGATCGACAGAGAAAGCAGCAGGAATACTGAATTAAGTGAAGATGTTATGTTGCAATATGCTGGAAACGCCTATGTAGGAATAATTGAGTGGTGGATTCGGAATGGGATGCCATATCCGCCGCAAGTTATGGCCAAACAAGTCGGGGTTTTGTTAGAGAGAAGTCTATAGTTTATAACAAGAGCGTACTGCATAATTTGCCAGTACGCTCTTGAACTTTAATCATATTTTTCCATTCGGCTGCAATTCAACCCAGCTTAATGGATTAAACAGGAACGATTTATCACCCAATAGGTGTTCCATCAGGCAGTTTAATATCTGGTTTCAATAGAACCACGTCCCCCTTCTCGGGGATTCCTCCAAGGACTAATACTTCTGAATTAAAGCCTGCTATCCGTCGAGGAGGAAAGTTGACTACAGCTATGATTTGTTCCCCTATAATCTCTTCAGCCACATATCTTTTTGTAATTTGTGCACTCGATGTTTTTATTCCAATATCTTGTCCAAAATCGATTTCAAGTTTAATAGCAGGAACTTTCGCTTCTGCAAAAAACTCAGCTTTAATTATAGTTCCAACCCGAATATCGAGTTTCAAAAAATCATCAATCGTTGCCATGTAAACATTCTCCTCATCGATTGTATTCTTAAAAATTTCGCGATAATCAGTAAACAATTTTAATATTTTGCAACTGTATACTTTAAGGATTTTGCCCAAAAATACATCCCCATACCGAATAAAGTCATGATTCCACCTATGAATTGAAATGCAGACATGATTTCTCCTAAAAATAAGTAGGCGAGAAGTATGGCGAGAACCGGTTCTCCAATAATACCCACTGACACAGTAGTTGCCCCCATTGACTTCAACAGCAGATTAAAAATATATTGACCAAAAATAGTTGGAATTACTGCAAGTAATAAAAAATACGTCCAATCCGACGAGTCATATTCGGTCAAGGAATAATGATTCACCAAATTGTAGACTAGCAGGACACTGCCGCCAAGAAAAAAAACAATCACACTATAAAAATTTGCATTTATTTTGTGACTTACCTTCTGTCCTGCCAGCATATAAGCTGAAATCAAGATTGTTCCTAATAAAGACAACCCATCTCCGATTAGTGCCTCTTTCGAAGTCCCAATGTCTCCCCAAGCTATAATGATTGAACCGATAAGAGCAGCGATCAAACAAAAAATAGTGAATAGGCTTACTCGTTCTCTAAACATAAAGTAGGAACCAATCATTACAAATAAAGGTTGTAAGGATAAGATGACCATGGAGCTCGCAACTGAGGTATACACCAAAGATTCCATCCAGAATAAGAAATGTAACCCGAGAAAAAGACCGGCCATGAAAACGGTACCCCAATCTTTTTTGGTCATTTTTATGGAACGGAGCATTTTCCAGGGTACAAAAGGAAGCATTAGTATGACTGACATATACAATCTATACATTCCAGCCACGGAGGTTGGAGTGTCTGAGGATTTTATCATGATGGAAGAGATGGAAACCGACAAAATACTGATGAACAGCAAAAAGTATGGATGCAAGGGTAGAGACGTTTTATTTATTTTCATAATGATCCTCTCAGTTGTTTTTGAGCAATTCTCTGTGCACAGAAAATTTGAATAATAAACTGAACTGAGTATAATAATATCACCGCTTTTATTTATTTTGTGTAATTATATCTTTTATTTATATAGGAATATCGTCATAAGAAAGGACCTTCATTTCAATGGAAAAACAATTGCACGAGACCATTCTCTATCCCGATGTTTCATTTCCATACATCATGTACACCCATACAATTCATGAAAGTTTTCCTAAAGGTAGAGGATTTAACGATTTACATTGGCATGAAGAACTACAGATCACTTTGGTTACTAAAGGAAAACTAGTTATACAAGTGAACGGAATTGATCATGAATTAGACACAGGCCAGGCCATTTTAATTAATAAAGGTGTTCTTCACGTTACTACACAACTTTCACACAACGGTCAATATGTCAGCTTTAATTTCCCAGAGAAGCTGCTGGCCTTTTATGCAGATAGCGCGATGGAAAAAAATTATGTACTGCCTTATACAAACTCTTCTTTAGTGTCACTAGTAATTAAGGGAGATGTTGAATGGCAAATTCAAATACTGCAAATGCTTTGGGAAATGAAACAGAAGTTTGATATGAAAAAAAAGTGGGGTTGGGAATATGAGGTATCCATCAAAACGGCACAATTATGGTTAATCTTAATATCTAATATTTCTCTTTCTTCTGAGGAAGCACCTAAATACGTGAAAATACAACAGGAAAGACTTCAATTGATGCTTAGCTTTATCCATCAAAACTACACAAACAACATAACACTACAAGAAATTGCCGCTATAGCACATTTAAGTGTTTCAGAATGCACTCGTAGTTTTAAGCGAACCATTCATATGACACCTTATGATTATTTGATCAAATATCGCATCAAGAAAAGCAGCGAGTTATTAACCTCCACACAATATACCATAACTGAAATAGCCCACAAAGTGGGCTTCAATCATGTAAATCACTTCATTCAGTCTTTTAAAAAACACTATAAAAAAACACCCAAAGAATTCCAGAAATTCAGAAATGATTTTATGATTAAGGAATGAAGTAGCCAGTATTTTGAACTGCAAAAAAGGAGATAGCGCTCGCCATCTCCCTTGCTCTTCCTACTTACACTTCCTGCTTAAAAACATAGTACTTACACAGGTGGTCGGTGAGCGGAGCGGGCAGAATTGTTCTGAAGAAGCGGAGCGTTCGCCTTTGCAACGGGATTTTAACCTTACCAGGTGTCATATAAATGAAAAAATCCCGTTGCAACAGCGATCGGAAGAATAATCTGCACGCGTAGCGCCTCCCCGACATACTCCCAAACAAACAACTATGTTTTTAATCCCCCACCCGATTCAAAAACACCTTCGTCCGCTCCAACTGCGGATTGCCAAAAATCTGCTCCGGTGTACCGGATTCCGCAATTTCTCCATTGTCCATAAAAATGACGCGATCTGCCACGTCTCTCGCGAAATTCATTTCGTGGGTCACGATGACCATCGTCATATGCTCCTCAGCCAGCTTTTTGATCACTCGCAGTACCTCGCCTGTCAGCTCAGGATCAAGCGCCGAGGTCGGCTCGTCAAACAGTAAAATATCAGGGTTCATCATCATTGCCCGGGCAATCGCCACCCGCTGCTTCTGTCCCCCCGACAATCGGGACGGATACGCATCCGCTTTATCCGCCAAGCCGACTTTAGCCAGCAACTCGGCGCTCTGGCGTCGCAACTCAGCCTTGCTCACCTTTTTCACCAGCTTTGGAGCCAGTTCCAGATTATCCTGCACCGTCAAATGAGGGAAGAGATTAAAATGTTGAAACACCATCCCCATTCCGGTAGTAATGCTCTTAATGTCGCCTGCCGGAGCATAGTGACCGTTTTCCACCAGGGCTTTATCATGGATGCGAATCGTCCCGCCCGTCACATCCTCCAGATGCACCAAGCTGCGAAGCATGGTACTTTTCCCTGAACCTGAAGGACCGATGACAGCTACAACCTCGCCCGACTTCACGTTAAAGCTCACTCTTTTCAGAACGTCGAGCTGGCCGAATGATTTTTTCAAATCGGTTACTTCTATTGCGTTAGTGTTCATATCCCGACATTCCTTTTACTCGAATTTAAAACGTTTTTCCAGCGCTCTGAAGAATATCGTAAGCACCAAAGCCATCAATAAATAAATAACTGCCGCTACAACATAAGGCACAATCGAGAAATCACGGTTTACAGCCGTATTGGCAAAATGCAAAAGTTCCGGTACTGCTACCGCATACAGCAAAGCCGTATCTTTCACCAGGGTCGTCGCCTCATTGGTTACCGCAGGCAAAGCAATCCGTACCATTTGCGGCACGATGACTCTAATCAACGTCTGCGACTTGCTTAAGCCCAGCACTTGCGAAGCCTCGTATTGCCCTTTATCAATCGACAACATCCCGCCTCTAAAAATCTCTGCAAAATAAGCCGCATAATTCAGTACAAATGCCAGTACCGCAGCCGTTGTCCGGTCCAGTACCAGATATTCCCCAATGACAGGCAACATCGGCAGACCAAAACAAAAGAACAATAATTGCAGCAAAAGCGGCGTGCCTCTTATAACATAAATGTACGTGTGCATCAGCCAGGCAATAGGCTTAAACCGACTTTTGGCCAGCAGCGTAACGATAAACCCGAGCGGAATAGACAAGATGAGCGTAATGAAAAATAAAATAATCGTCATCTGTGCCCCTTCAAGCATAGGCTTCATAATTCGTAAAATATATTCCATACTCATAACCTTCGACTCCTAAACCCTTAGTTCATTACATTACGTATTAATTTAATACTTTATCTTCACCGAACCATTTTTTTGAAATCTCAGCCGCTTTTCCGTTCTTGTGCAGCTCATCCAAAGCAGATTGCAGTTGCGTCAACAGCTCTTCATTCCCCTTTTTCACGCCGATGCCATATTCCTCAGGAGCCAGTGATTCATCAAGCAGCTTATACGTCCCTTGTTCCTTGGACATATAATACTTGGCAACAACTTCATCAATGACAACTGCATCCAGGCGACCAGTTTTCAGATCTGTCAAAGCAAGAACGTTATCCGGGTACTCCGACACTGACTTCAATTTACTTTTGATCGGATTCGCATCTAGTGCGTCGGCTGCTGAGGACAACGTTTGGAGGCCCACCGTTTTGCCCGCCAGATCAGCCAGCTTGGAAAGACTGGAGGTAGCTGGAACGACAATGACCTGACTATTTTTCAGATATGGTTTTGTGAACAGCACCTTTTCCTTACGCTCATCTGTAATGGTGTATCCATTCCAAATGAGATCAATACGTCCACTGTTCAGCTCGGATTCTTTGGCAGACCAGTCGATCGGCTGGAATTCCACTTGCTTGCCCATTTGTTCCCCGGCCGCCTTCGCATAATCAATATCAAAACCGGTCAGCTCATTATTTTCATCTCTAAAGCCCATCGGCGCGAATTTATCATCAATTCCAATAATCAACTTGCTGTTATCTTTACCGCCGGAACATCCGGCCAACACGATCATAATCAAACCAATCATCATCGTAAACATGGCTGCTTTTCTCATCTTATTCCCCTCCAACAATGGTGACCCCCATATTCAAGAACAGGTGGCAAACGCTTTAGTTCGTTAACACGTTATCAGAGTATCATCATAACATACCGCAGGATACTCGTCGAGAGGAATCAGCGGATTCTTAGCCTTATAAAAATGGAAAACTTGTGACGAAAATTTGACCTGTGTTCTATAATGTAAAACCTTACCTTGACATGTTACCTTATCCGTTTTATCATTTCCTAGTATTCTTATATACTTTTATTTATTTTCAAAGATTCAGCAATAATAGAATGTAAATCAGCTTGATAGACAGGAGAAATAAAGTCCCATGTACATTTTAAAACGTCTTTTCACGATGCTCATTACGTTATGGATTATCGTCACTTTAACGTTTATTATCATGCACATCATTCCGGGTGATCCGTTCTCGAACGATTCCAAGACTATTCCGGAGGCTGTATTGCAAAACATGCGTGCTAGGTACAATCTGGACAAGCCGCTCGCTGTGCAGTATGTATTGTATCTCAAAAATCTGCTTGTGCTGGATATGGGACCGTCTATTCAATCGAAAACAACCGACGTAAATATGCTTATCGCCAGAGGCTTTCCACCTTCTGCACTGCTGGGTATTCAATCCATCGTGGTTGCGATTATAGCCGGTATTTCACTCGGAACATTGGCTGCTTTACACCATAATCGACCACTGGATTATATTTCAATGTTTATCGCCATTGTGGGTATTTCCGTCCCCAGCTTCATATTAGCGCCATTGTTAATCAAGTATGTTGCCGTCAAATGGCATCTGCTTCCGGTCGCCTCATGGGGAACCTGGCAGCACACGGTGCTTCCATCGCTAGCTCTCGCTGTTTCACCTCTTGCTGTTATCGCCCGTTTTATGCGGACAAGTATGCTGGAAGTCATGCATGAGGAATACATACGCACCGCCAAAGCGAAAGGATTGTCCTCTTGGGCAATAGTCATTCGTCACGGACTACGTAATGCATTAATTCCGGTGCTGTCCTTTATCGGACCGCTATTCGCTTCTGTGATTACAGGTACCTTTGTCGTCGAAAAAATATTCGCCATTCCAGGCATCGGTAAATATTTCGTAGACAGTATCTTTAACCGGGATTATCCAGTCATTATGGGTACGACCATTTTCTACAGTGCCATTCTGGTCGTTACCTTATTTTTAATTGATATATCCTATCGCCTTGTCGATCCGCGAATCAAATTAGTCAGCAAAGGAGATTAACATGAAAGCAGCACCTACTGTCGAAAAGGACAGTCTGTTTAGTCTTGTAGACCGCAGCCAGATACCCACCCCCACGTTGACCAGACCCCAAGAGTCACCATGGCGGGATCGGCTTCGCAGACTTTTTAACAACAAGCTTGCTCTGTTGGGGCTTTCTCTACTTATCATTATTATTGTGCTGGCGATTGTCGGACCTTCCATGGTTCCTTATGCACCCAGTGATCAATCCCTTTTGAAAACGAATCTCTCTCCTTCGAAAGAGCATTGGTTTGGCACTGATGATCTGGGGAGAGACGTATGGGCACGGACATGGGCCGGAGCTAGAATTTCACTTATGATTGGTTTTGCTGCTGCTGCCATTGATTTGTTGCTTGGCATTCTCGTCGGCTGTGTAGCTGGTTATTGTGCGGGACATGGTAAAACGGGCGACCGAATCGACAATGTCCTGATGCGTATTATTGAAATTTTGTACAGCATTCCTTATCTGCTGGTCATCATTCTGTTGCTCGTCATTATGAAGCCCGGCCTGCTCACGATGATTATTGCTCTATCTATTACCGGATGGGTCGGCATGGCTCGGGTGGTACGTGGGCAAATCCTACAGCTCAAGCAGCAGGAATATGTGCTGGCCGCCCGCAGCTTGGGGACATCTCATTCACGCATTATTTTCAGGCATCTACTGCCGAATGCAGCGGCCATCATAATCGTGAACCTGACATTCACTATTCCGTCGGCTATCTTTGCCGAATCGTTCCTGAGTTTTCTCGGTCTGGGGATTCAGTCACCTTCAGCAAGCTGGGGAACAATGGCCAACGACTCGCTCGGCGTTATTTTAAGCGGTCAATGGTGGCGCTTATTCTTCCCCGGTCTGATGATATCGCTCACCATGCTGGCGTTCAACACACTTGGAGACGGGCTTCAGGATGCACTTGACCCGCGTTCACAGCATTAACAACACAGATATCCAAATTGGACAAGGAGGGGTGTCACCATGATCCGCAGCTTCTCGCCTAACCGCAGAAAAAACGGCAGTTCCTTTATGGAAGTGTGCACACGCGGCATACCTGCCGGAAAGGAGGTTGAATAAATCCCGGCTGATCGTTTAACTAACCATAATAATGGAGGAAAACCACGATGAAAAAAATGCATTGGATGACGATCATCTTACTTTTAGCCGTAACGGCTTTGGCAGGATGCTCTAGCACTGCAGACAAGACAGCAAGCAACGACTCGTCCGCTGCGTCTCAAGCAGATGTCCCGCAAGAAATTACAGCCAATCTGGCAGGTGGCGAGCCTTATACGCTGGACCCTGCCTTCGCATCAGATACAACGTCCTATTTTGTCATTGATAACCTGTATGAAGGGCTGTATACATACGACAAAGCCGGTAAAATCGTAGAAGGTGCTGCCAGCAAAGTAGACGTGTCTCCTGACGGCAAAACATACACCTTTACCATTCGTGACGGCGCAAAATGGTCGAATGGTGACCCGCTGACAGCTAAGGATTTTGAATACTCCTGGAAACGGGTCCTGAATCCGAAAACGGCTGCCTACGATCCTTCTGCCCTCTACTACATCAAAGGTGCCGAAGCGTACAACACAGGCAAAGGTAAAATTGAAGATGTAGGTGTTACAGCTAAAGATGATAAAACGCTTGTCGTTGAGCTAAAATCACCGCTGAGCTTCTTCCCAACGATTGCTGTCGGTCACGCCTATTTACCCGTGAACCAAGCTGTTGTGGAGAAAAGCGACAAATGGGCAGCAGAAGCTAACACGATTGTCGGCAACGGCGCGTATGTAGCCAAGGAATGGAAACATAACGAGCAAATTACGCTGACGAAAAACGATCAATACTGGAACAAAGATGCCATTACAATGGCAACGATTAACTTTAAAATGGTTCAAGACTCCACAACCTATTATCAAATGTACAAAACAGGCGATCTGGATCTGATCTTGAGCCTCCCTGTGGATACACTGGATCAGGAAAAGAGCAGCAAGGAATTCCTGTCGCACCCATCCTTCAGTGTGTACACGTATTCTTTCAACGTAAAACAAAAGCCATTTGACAATAAAAAAATCAGACAGGCCATTGCCTACGCCATTGACCGTGAAGCACTGGCTACCAACGTAACCAAAGGTGGCGAAACTCCTGCATACGGCTATGTTCCATACGGAACGACAACACCGTCTGGCAAAGACTTCCGTGATGAAGCGCCGAAAAAATACTATGAGTTTGATGCAGCAAAAGCAAAACAATTGCTGGCTGAAGGACTGAAAGAAGAAGGTTTGACCAAGCTGCCACCGATCACCTTCAAGTACAACACGTCGGACAAGCATAAAAAAGTAGCTGAAGCCATTCAAGAAATGCTAAAAACGAACCTGGGCGTTGAAGTGACGCTGGAGAATCAGGAATGGAAAACATACATTGATACCTTTAAACAAAAGAACTTCCAGATCGCCCGTATGGGCTGGGAAGGAAACTTCCTTGATCCGCTTGGCGTATTGGGACACTATACTTCCAAAAATTCGAACAACTTTACCAACTGGAGCAACTCGGAGTATGACAAGCTGATCGAATCTTCAACCTTTGAGCTTGATCCGGCAAAACGCTTTGAACAGCTTCATCAGGCAGAAGACGTATTGATGGAAGATCTGCCGATTATTCCGATCCAGTTCTCTGCGGATACCGCATTAATCAGCCCTAAAATTCAAGGCATCGTATTTGATGCTCGTTCGAACCCAGATCTACGTTTTGCAAAACGGGTCGAAAAATAATGATTTTACGTTTCGGGATCACTGCCCTGATTGTCGGTACCTTAGGATTTTTATACGCCGCACCCCATCTCATGTATGGTCGTGAAAACCTGGCTACCGCAAATCTGCTATTTCTGTTAGGATTGCTGGGCTTGGTGATTGGTGCGATCTTCCATGTTCTGCAAAGTGGCTTTCTCACCCTCTTTCTGCGGGGATTTGCCGACATGGGGCAGTTGTTCATTCGTCAATCCAAGGCATTACAGGAGGAAAATGAACGTTTGCGTTCCGATGAATCTCTGTCTGCCTGGAAAACATCCATGTTCCGCCACCTCAAGGTATATACTTCGGGGTGCGGGACGGGACTTTTACTTTGCTCGATAGTATTAATGGGGATGAGTTAAGGAAATGAGAAGCTTTCTTGCGGTTGGTGGACGCTGCGCGTGCAGATTGTTCTTCCGAACGTTTCGCTTCTCCAGAACAATTCTGCCCGCTCCGCTAGCAACCGCCAATAGAGCTTCTACATGTTTTAGTGATTGGTAAAATGAAAAGAGAGAGTTCCGCAAAGCGTATGCTAGCAGAGCTCTCTCTTTTTTCATTTTTTATATTAACTTTGAAAAGTTTCTCATAGTACAAGACTTATTAGCCTTAATAAATATGCTTTTCCTTCGCTTCTTGCAGCCATGACGGGAACTCGTTAAGTAATAGTTCGTACAGTTGATTGTCTTCCATAGATTCGATATCTTGTATTTGAAAGAAATTGGCGTTATCTACCACACGATCTTCTATGTTGTCGAGCTTCTTTAATACGCCAAAATCGGATTCACCCACACCGATAAATTGCCAGAAAATTGGCTCTCCTGATGAATCAATGACTGCGTTGTCAATATTGTCCCCTTTTCCACGCTTCACACCGCCATCATTAATAAAAATAACAAAAGCCGGATCTGAAGAGGGTTCTTCCTTGGTGTACCTGGCGATGACATCGCGCATCACTGGAGGCTCATCATTTCGACCAAACTTGGGCAAATAATCATTGGACAAAATATGTTTTTCAACATAGTTGTCAACGTCATTTTCGGTAACGGATGGCAACCGTGAAAAACGGTGATCATACACCCATACATCCAGTACACCATCATCATCCAAAGAACTTGCTACCGCAACAATTCGCTCCAACACTTTTTGAACGGTACCATTTTTGTACAAACTTCTCATAGATCCTGAAATATCGAGCACTAATCCAACTCTCGCGGTCACATTCGTTAGATTCTTTTTAGTCAGTACCAATTGCGCATTCTTTTTAAGTAAAGAAATACCGCTCATGTTCCCCACGCTCCTCTATGATGTTTTCACTAGTCCATTTAATCTACCATCTGCGTCGTCGCTCGTCGCCACTTAGGGGAAAGTCGCTCAATTCTCCGAGTTGGTCATGTGCAGCCTTATAAATGCGGAGGATAGCTTGCACTTTGTTAAAATCATTGTCTTCCGGTCCGAATCCTTCCATATACATCCTTTGGATGATGTTTTGGAAAAAATCGATACGTTCGCGGACAGAATCCTGCTCGATTTGCAGCACATCTTCAAAGCTGTGTGTCTCAGCAAATTCAGACAGCTCATCAAATTCCTGTTCCTGATATCGCTCTCCCCGAGTTTCGGGATTGAGGTCAATAGAGGTACGCAGGGTTGACAATAAAATATTTTCGCGTGCCAGCATGACATGAAAATCTTTGTTCTTAAACAGATCTGTAACGATCAGACGGCACATTTCCTTGTTCTGCAACAGAATCCCATCAAAGGGATGCAGCGTCCACACACCGTAATTAAAAAATAAATTAAAATTGAAGCTACTGCTCCCATACTGATATACAATGTTGATTTTCGATTCATCGATGATTTCAAATGAAAATTCCAGCATGCATTCTCCTTTGGGATTCCAATATTTAACTCTATCCTATCAGAAAATGCATGATTTTCAATAAAAAATTTTATTTCACAGTTTCATTTAACTCCACAATAGAGTCTGCTTTTTCGCTACTGGCAGCCACGAGTAAAAAGACAATCACACACCCTAAAATAAAGGACATCATACGCTCATTCTCTCCTTTGTCAGTTCACTTTTTAAGAGTTTATGCACGAGAATGCTATATATGTTCATCATGTCCTTTATTGTCCGCTGCCAAACCAAAGAAAGACGCCCTTGGGACTCACCCTGGCGTCTTTTTTCATAGATTATTATATTATTGTATAATAGCTAGTTCAAAAACGAACTTAGACCCTCAGAAGAATGGTTATCCTTCAGTGGTTTGGATTGTTCTTTCCCTTCGATGCCCAAACGTTGGCTAAGGTTGGTATTGATTGCTGTCATTTTACTTGTATAATCATGGCAGCTTTCAATAATCCGACGGTTTGATTTTTCAGACAGATCCAAAGCAGATACCAAATCGCCAATCGCCTGATTCACAGCTTCCAATGACATCGATGGCTTGCTAAGCAGATCTGTCGTTCTTTCGGTCGTCGTTTTGAGAAGCTTTGCATTTTCCTTGAATTGATCCTCAATCGTACGGTTAGTCGCATCAACGGCTGAAATAATTTTATCTTGATCGGCCAGTGCCATCGCGATCATAGCCGATACGGTGATTAGATTCGATGTTTTATCAATCGCATTATTGACAGAATCAATTAGTTTATCATTGTTATCATTAATAATATCCGTTGCTGCAATGGCCTGATTGTATAACAGGATCATTTCAGTCATCGACTGTGTACGAGTAACTACTTTGCGCAATCCCCGCTCCAGATGAGGCTTGCGATTTTCATTTTCCGGCTTGGCAATCTCGGCTTCGAACAGCTCTTTCAAGCGATTACCAAAGGCAATCTTCGTCTGCAAATTGTAGATTTCTTCAATGGAAGCCTTCTTCAACTGTCTCATGCTGACGATGTTTTCTTCCAAATTATCCTTGCCATTTCTCAAGGCAGTAATGATTTTTTCGATGTTGGTCTTCACCGACTGATACTTATAAATGTAGTTTTTCAACGGACTTTTACGCAGGAGCTTGCCAAAAAAACCTACATCTTTACTTTGCTGAAGCGTTTCGCATTCATCTCGGAGTTTTAAGATCATATTCGAGACCTCAGCCCGATCACCGGACATGAGGTCGTTTACCGGACGATCCAACATTTTAAGGGTTTGTCCCGCCCGTTCCTGCGTTTTAACCCCCAGCTTACCAATGTCATCCATTAAGGTATCCAGACTCATAACATCGCTTTGCGATACCTTTTGAATCAGCTGCGAAGCCTCCTCAGTCACCTTTTGTTCATCTTCTTTTCTCAATTCAGCCCATGGGGTCGCCATCATGCTAACCTCCTATTCTGAAAATAACTGTTGCTGAGAGCTAATAGTTATTGTTCAGAGCAGCTATGCTGCTGATTTTTATTCTTTAAAGTAACCTACAGTTCGGAACTGCTGTATCGCTGGTGAATAAGCTCTGCTTTGCTCTGTAATTCCATCAGATCCTTATGCTCCACCGTGGATACAATCACAGATATTTTGCTATCCACATCTCGCAATCCGTTTAGTAGCGTCCTCCGGTTGGTCCGTTTCGCATCGCCACTAAGCCGAAGAAACGGGTTAATCAGTCCGTTCAAGTCCTTCAAAATCAATCTCCGAACCGTGTGATTCACTTCACTGTTGTTCAATTCATGCAAAAGCGGGATGACCCGCTGCAAACGTGCAAATAGAGCCAGCGCCTTCTCGACAATCTCGTTATCTAGCGCATCTTTCTGTCCCTCGGAGATCACCATATCCTCCAGTACCTCCAAATACTCCATCACCTGAGCAAATTCACTGCTCACCTGACCTGGTTGACGTACTTGTCCTGTTATAGACTCCGGTCGAACGGCATCTTCCTTTTCATGCTGCTGTGTCTCACCGACCTGCTCCTGCACCACCGGAATCACGGAACCAGTCAGATTAGGTCGAGGATGGCGAACAGCCATGATAAGGCTATATCCTCCCAGACCAATGATCGGAATCGCCAAACACACAAACAACGGCAACCAAGAACTTAGTAAAAGCGCAATCAGGTAGCTGACCACAGCAATCGTGGCACCCCACATTTTAGAAGTCATAGCTTGTACCTCCTGACGTAAACCCTTACCATATTGTAGAAAACAATATTTGCCTATGTCAATGTAAGGATTGGCGTATCGTGATCGGCTGCTCGATATGACTAGCTAGAATGTCGTATTGCGGGTGTAGTGAACCGATTTCATGACCCAAAGCCGATTTCACCGCCAGGTAAGGGAAATTGATACCTGACAAGCATGATACATGAAGACCTCCCGACATCCGTGGATTGATCTCTAATAGCTTAGCCCGCTCGCCGTTATATTTCACTTGAATGTTATAATTGTACGGAATGTGATACGCCTCAGCGACCTTCTCTGCCACCTTCAACAGTTCAGAATGCTGCTCCAGTAGCCGTAATCGCCCTCCTGCCTTCCTACGCGGAACTGCTGCTAACAATTTTCCCTTTCGGTCAGCCAAGCAGTCGATACTGTATTCGTATCCCTCCAGCAGTTCCATCACCATCAAATTGGGAAACGTCTCTGTGGAAGACAATACGCGATAGGCCTCCTCGAACGAAATATGATTCAGCGCATGACCGAACAGTTCCTCCAGTGGATTGCGTTCATTATCGATGATACGAAAGCCCATTCCGCCTTCTGCATTACATGGCTTGAAGCATACCTTGTGCCCAAGCGCTATTAATGACTCATACGCCTGTCTAAACTGCTCGGCATTACTGGCAATGGCATAATCGGGAATGGTGACAATATCTTTTTGACGAATGGATTCATAAAATAGGTCCTTCTCCATCAATTGCTCCAGCAGTTCGGTATCCCGGCACACCATTACTTCTGTACCAATATCGTCGAACAAATAAAGATGCTTGCTAATATCGAGCATATTCCACCGTGGAATAAAGACATCAATTTCATGTCGCCTGCAAAAATCAGCACAAAACTGTGCATACTCGACACCGCTCGTGCGCGGCTCTACTTCAGCTACATCACTGGCCTGTAGTGCCATGTGCTGCGGGTCCGAATGTGTGGCATAGATCTCGAACGGAATACCGTCCTCATTGTTACGAATAGCGTTCATATAATGATACACCACCGAAAACCAGCGGTTAAAATACACTTTGACCTTCTTCACAGCGCCACGTCCCCTACTATTTTAATCATGAAGTACGAGCCGCTGATATGCTCCCGTGCACTTCATAGACATATTCCATAATTTCATCTGCTGCATAAACCCCCGACACTTCCGTAAATCGGTAGTTGACCTCTAGCTTATCCCGCAGCTGTTCCCGATACAATTCACCATGACGCGGGGCAATCGCATAGTCGGCATAATCCAGCAGACAACGGTCCAGTAAAGAGTCACCGGATGCAACCACAGCTCCCCCATTGGTAAGGTTGCGGATATGCTCCACAGCTGCCTGTTTATTCACGGCCGCAGGCACCAGATACACTTTACGGCCTTGAATGGATACCTCCCAGCCCATTTCATGCATCATCCGCGCCTTCTCCAGCACCTGTTCCAGCGGCATACGATCCCGTTCAATCACGAAAGCATAAAATAGTTCATCGCAAAAACGCTCGCTTACGACCCAGTCCTCATGCAGCACCTGTCCGAACACCTGACGTGCTTCTTCCGCATGAGCACCATCGCGGCGTACTTGTTCGTGAATACGCCGATTCCACTCTCGGTCCACCTCGCCTCCGACGATGATGTTTCCGCCGTTACTCGTCACGGCATATGCGGGAACCAGCTCCGTCTGAAACACGGTGATTCGTCTATACTGTTCCATGGTCCGAGTCGTCACAGGCATAAACATGACATCTGCCGGTAATGTCTTGAGCCATTGTAAAGCTTGTGCAGAAATAAAGGCCGACGTCGCCCCGTCGATCTGTTCCGCAGGCAGCAGACCAGGGGACTCCAGTGGCACGCCAAGCGAACGTTTGGAATAAATCAGTGTCTGATCCAGATCACTTGCGTAGATCATTCTTGTCCCCCTTTAAGCGGCTTGATGATCCCGCAACAGGAATAGGTCAATCCTTCAAATACCTCTACAGGCACTCCACGATCCTTGGCCAGCAGCATAATATGCTGAAGATTCGGATTATCTTCACGGTCAATCAGAATTTTCCACGGCACCCTGCGGAGCAATACGCGAGTCGTCTCCCCCACTCCCGGCTTGACCAGATTGATATCCCGAATACCAAATGCCTGCTGAATCGCCTCAATATCCCGTAAGCCCTGCCACGTCACGACAGGCGGATTCAATGTCATCTGTTCCGCATATGCAGCCGCCGTTTCAGCCACGGATTGAAAGTAACCGGATACCGTATCCACAAACGTATTGGATTGATCCACTGAACGCCAGGATTCATAAAATTTAGCCCCATGAAAATCGTCCGCACCTATCAGATCGTCCCGAAGTACCGTCCGGCTCATCAGACCCGATACGGTTGAATTCAGACAAGCGCTCGGGATCAAATAATCTTCTCGTGTACCAAAGGTCTCCGAGCAGCTGCCCGGATCGGCTAGCACTGCCAGATCATCATTTAGGCGTAGCCCGTAATCTGCATTCATTTCACGGCAGGCCTCGATCAACACCTGACGAATGGCGCCTTTCCCCGTCCAGCCATCGACAAACTGAAGTTCAATCCCCAGTCCATGCTGCTGTAAAATGTACAAAATAGCATTCCGGTCAATACCTTTGCCACGAATAATAGAAATACTGTAATGCGGCAAGGATACGCCATACTTCCAGTCAATATAACGCTTGATCAGGATGCCAATGGGCGTTCCCGCTCTGGCAAGAGAAACAATCGCCGTGTTCAGACCTCTTTTTCTCACAATCATCTCAGCCACAGAAGCTGCCGCTAATGCAACCTTTTGGGCAGATTGGGCAAGCGTTTCGTGAAACAATCCAATATACTCTGCTGTGGGCTGGTATTCCACAGGCAGCATTTCTGAATAATGGACTCCAGACTGTATCGCCTCTTCCCGATCCTCCGTCCCTTTTTCCAACGCAACCCGGCTCAAATCCTTCAATAAAAAAGTGACATCCGAGGCAGGATAACTGCCTAGCGGTACGGGCGGATGAATGTTCTTCTGCTGTATTTGCTCCATGAGTGCTTGCTTCATATCCGCGCTCCTTTACTCTCCTTCATAGTTAAACTGTTAAAATAAACGACATGCACTTTATCACAGCCCAGACAGCTCAATGCATCCAGCATGGGCTTCATTCGCTCTGGGTCCGACTCTCTTTCCAGCAAAACGAATATTTCGTCATACTGACCGGGCTCTACATTATAAATAAAATTGCCTACCGTACTGTCCTCAGGCGAGGGATAGGTCACACCACAAGCGACGCCATACTCTTCTTCCCGGTGGGGATACACCGGGCTGCGTGTCGTCGATTGGTAATAAACATCCGGGCCTAACTCCGCAGCAATGCGCATAGGAATGTACATGAATTCACCCGTACCCATTACCAGTGTGCGTTGCCCTGAACGAAGTTGGTTCAGTCGTTCAGCTGTACGCGTGATTTCTGCATCCAGCGCTGGGTTATCAGCGGATTGTAGACCAAAACGACCTGTATATTTAAGATAAGGAGTTGTATTGGCGTACCCGTCGGTTGATAGGGAGCTATGTGATACTCGCTCAAAAGCGGAAGCATCCTTTTCAAGACAGTGGTCAACTACTCCAGAAAAATCTTTGTTAACCTCCGCAGTACTAGTGGCTGCATGCTCAGCGTTTCCAGTCTGTCCGGCATATTCTGTGTGGTCCAGTATCGGTGCTCCCTGTATTTCTATCTTTCCTTTGAGTAAACTTAGAGGCGTAATCCTAATACCTAGCTCTGCTTCCAGATCGGCAAAAGCCTGCTCATCGCTGTCTGTCCGCCAGTCCAATAACGAAGCTATCACATATTGTTTGCGCGGAAAATGCTCCTGAATATCCCGTATAATATTAAGCGTTGTTTTTCCTGTCGTAATCTCATCATCTACCAGCACAATGGGTCCATCTCCAGCAAAAGCATCCTCATTCAGTGCATAACAACGATGATCAACAGCGTGCGAATGCTCTTCTTCAAACCGAATAATAGGCCGAAGGCCCGGAATATCCTCGCGTGTCGTATGAATATATGTAGCACCGTTATCAAACAACCGATACATGCTGTGCCCCAGTGCTGTAGCCGTCTCGGCAAAACCTACAAACTTGATTGGCTCTGGAAAAGCAAAAGACAAACGTTCATCCATCAGCTTTTCATAGGCCTCTTTCGCATAATTCGAATCAAGAAGTCCTCTAACGGCCTCTCTAATCAGTTTATCCATCTGTTGTCCTGACTGTGGGACAAGCTCTTTATATAGCAGGATTGCCAGTGCTGCCCCACTTAACAGAGAGGTGTATGGATTTACCGGAATATGCTTGCCCAGCACCTTGCTGACAAACAAAAACGAACGCTTTTTGTTGACCCGTGCCGCCATCGCAAACAGCTTGTCCACAGGAAGACAGAATGGATTATGAGTTTCCGTAATTTTAACGCTGAACTGCTCCAGAATTGGCAGCAGATGTGTTTTCGTGGTTGGGTAAGAGACTGACAAAATGTTGTTGTTCATGTAACACCCCGTATACTTTAGATCTATTTATAATACGATAAGCCCAATTCAAATGAGGCTTAATTTCATTCATTTTGTTGGCATAGGTGCTCTTGAATACACCCAGACTACCGTCGTTACGTTCAACAATCTCAAGTGCATCCATATACTCTTCATGGGTCACCGCATACATGGCCTGTACCGGCTTAATGTGGGACGGATGAATAATCGTTTTGCCAATAATCCCATTCTCTTTATCCATCATAACTTCGCGAATCAGCCCATCCACTGCATCTGAGATGAAGTCCATTCGCAAGTAGCGCCCCGGCTTCCCAAATGCGTCTTCAAAAGGCGACACTCTTAATTGAGGTTTAAAGATACGTTCCCGGTGAGAGAAATATTCCCATACAGGACCGGAAATGACATAGTCCGAGTCCACGCGTCCGAACAAGTTAATAATATCTGCGATGCAGTCCCGAATGACGGCAATCTCATAAATCGTAATATCCGGGCTGCGTCTCAGCCCATACAGACTGGAGAAATCAGTAGCCCCAATTCGTACATTCAGCACATATTCCTGAACCTCGTCCAAAATTTCTTTTATCGCCAGCAGCTCTTTCCAACGGGTTTCCCGATAAATAATTTTAGAGCTTTCAAGAATCGGCAATCCATACAACACAGGCGTGCGGCTTGCGTCTCCTGCCCCTGTATGCATAGTCCGGTTATACTCAGCAATGAGTGCAAAATACGCCCGTCCATTATCAGAGGAGAACTTGGGGAGGACAAAGCCCGTAAGCAGCTCCAGGGCTTCTCCCAAACTGTTCAGCAGTCGTTCCAGCTGTTCCACAGATCGCACACGTACAAACAGCAAAGGTAATTGCTGTTCACTCATCATCCCTGTCCGTACATAGGACAATAGTTGAAACAGTTGCTGTGCCAGCGATTCTTCAGCCTGTCCGACCTGCTGATCCCCTATAGCATCCTCCAAATCCAGAATGACCGTTGTTAGTCCTTCATGCTTTCCATTCTTGATCTCTTCCGCTACTTCCAAGCGAGTCGCCGGCATGTACAAAGCCGCTCCTATGGCATAAGCCAATATACTTTTGGGTGAACGGTTATGAAACTCCATCGGTGGAGTACAAAAGATCGCTTCTACTTCCTCAGAGGTTAAATCATTAAAATATTTCAGGGCCCTTCCCCTCCTCTTGCTCTTTCTTGCCTGATTGAAGCCCTGTGCCTCGGGTATAAAAGAAATCCCCCCTTAGTTTCAGGAGGGATTTCGCTATACTTTGTACATTAAGCCTCTTTGTCGGCCTTTTTCTTTCTTTTTGCCGAGCTAAGAATCATTGTGCCTACAAAGACGGCAATCAAAATGCCGAAGAATAATACTTGCGACATGTGAAAGCCAAAAGCAGCAGCCAGCATTTTACCCCCGATAATGGCGATCATAATAAAGGCTGTCTGTTCCAGTTCCGGAAATTTATCAATGAGCTTGAGGAACACTTGTGCAACACCACGCATCATCAGAACGCCGAGTATACCACCCAGGAACAGAACCCATACTTTCTCGCTCACACCAAAAGCGGCAATGACACTGTCAATACTGAAGGCAATATCCATCAGTTCGACCATTAATACGGTTTTCCAGAAAGAAGTAGGTTTGTTCTTCACTTCTCCATCACCCTCGGACTTGAATAAGCCCTTATAAGCGATGTAGAGCAGATAAGCCGCACCCAGTACCTTAATCAGCGTGAACTTAATCAGGAATGTACCCAAGCCGATGGCCAGGAATCTGAATATATACGCACCTAAAATCCCGTAAAATAAGGCTCTCTTTTGCTGCTCCTTCGGTAAATGCTTAACCATAACTGCGAGAACCAAGGCGTTATCCGCCGACAAAAGACCTTCCAGCAAAATGAGAGTTCCAATAATCCCCCAACTCACCGGGTCAGTAAGCGTACCTACCACATCACTCCATGAAAAGAAATGGCCGTAGTTCTCGCTGATATTTTTAAATAAATCATTCAACATGAAAAGAGTGCCTCCGATAATTCAATTTATTTACTCCCCTGCGTCCAGCGCATGCCCCAGTTATATGCCTGATCCATTTCACGATGACCGCCATAAAACTGTACGAGTCTCTCAATACTAAACGTTTCATCGTTCACATTTTGGATCATTGCAATCGCACACATCCCTTTGCGATTGTCATGTTCATTCATATGAACGATAATGTCTGGCCCGTCCTTTTGGTACAGCGTGACTACCCCGTCTGCTTGTGACCAGTTCGTGACTCCTTCATAAATGAAGGTAAACACCAAAATTCGCCTAATTTCAGAAATTTTGGCACCGTTAATACGAAGATTCTCCCCTGTTTTCACAGAGCCTGTACGGTCGTCACCATCCAGAGCAATGTACGGGAAGCGATTCAGAGAACCGAAAACTTCCCCAAGCGCCTGAACGACACCTTTATCCCCGTTCTTCATCTCATACAAGCAGCCCAGGTCCAGATCGACACCCTTGGAGCCACGACTGAAAAAGCCCTTACTCTGCTGTACCTGATTCCAGTTCAGATTGATTAGGATTTCACCTAATCCGCCTGAGCCTTTTTTCAGGTTAATAGTGTCGCCCTTTTTCTTCAGCTCAATTTTCCGCAGATTCAGATTCACCGGAGTTGCAGATGGCTCTGGCTTTGGAACAGGAGGTGCAGGTGGCGGTGTTGGTGCTGGCCGAGGCACTGGAGGTGGTGTAGGTCCTGGCGCCGGAGGAGCCGGATTATTTTCCACTTCAATGCCGAAATTTTCACACAACGCATCCAATCCACCAGCAAAGCCTGCGCCTATCGCGTTAAACTTCCATTCACCGTTATGGCGGTACAGCTCGCCTATCACAATGGCTGTCTCGACTGTAAAGCCACTATCCAAATTAAATCGTAAAACCTCTCCATTAACCGGATGAACAAAACGTATAAATCCGCCTTGAACCTGTCCAAAATTTTGCCGTTTCTGATCCGCATCATAAATGGTCAGCGTAAACGCAATCTTCTCGATATGGGAAGGTATTCTGGTTAGGTCCAGCGAAAACTGTTTCTTGTCACCAAACTGTTGTCCATCTGAATAGGTGATAAAGGGTGTGGTCGGATTATTGTAGAAGATCAGATCCTCATCGCCCGATACCTTCCCTCCAGGGCCTAACAAAAATGCAGAAGTATCGAGTTCCAGAGCCGCTGAGGACTCCCAACCGATCCCTATGTTGACATGGCTCAGGCCCGGATTCGTTTTGGTCAAATCCACCTTCTGTCCTTTTACTACGATAACAGCCATGATTGTGTCACCTTTCTGTCCGTTTGTCGTATTCAGCGTACGTTCTTCAATGGCTTAAAAAGAAAGGGGTAGCGCCCTTTGGACACCACCCCAAGTGGATATTATTGAGCGTCCAAGCCATAGTTTTTAGCAAGCGCACCCAATCCACCAGCAAAGCCACTACCGATAGCCTGGAATTTCCAGTCCGCATTGTGACGGTAAAATTCACAGAATACCACAGCTGTTTCGGTGGAGAAATCTTCTCCCAAATCGTAGCGCAACACTTCACGATCCGTTGCCGCATCTACCACCCGTACAAAAGCATTGGACACTTGTCCAAAGTTTTGCGCACGGGCCTCATAGTCATAAATCGTAACTGTAATCCCGATACGATGGATGTTTGCAGGAATCTTTGCAAAATCAATAATAATTTGCTCGTCATCCCCGTCGCCCTCACCTGTGCGGTTATCGCCTGTATGAGTAACAGCACCCGCACCACCTGTCGGGTTATTGTAGAATACAAAATCGTCAGCTGCCTTCGCTTTACCGTCCTCATATAGCAGGAAAGCCGAAGCATCCAAGTCAAATTCTGCGCCGCCACTGTATTTATTGGTATCCCAGCCAAGACCTACGACCACACGAGTCAAGCCTGGATTTGTTTTGGTCAGATCAATCCGTTGTCCTTTCGAAAGACTAATCGTCATACTGCATACCTGCCTTCTTCGTGTAGATTTTTTTAAGCTAAGCCGTAATCGCGTGTCAACCCTGCAAGACCATCCTGGTAGCCGCTACCAATGGCATTGAACTTCCACTCACCGCTATGGCGATACAGCTCGCCTACCACAACGCCTGTTTCGATCGAGAAATCTTCTCCCAAATCAAAGCGAACCAATTCTTCGTTGTTTGCTTCATTTACAATACGCGCATAAGCACGGGACACTTGTCCAAAGTTTTGGCTGCGTTCTTGTGCATCATAGATCGTAATCGTAAAAGCGATCTTTTCTACGTTAGCAGGTACATTGCTCAGATCAACTTTAATTTGCTCGTCATCTCCGTCACCTTCACCTGTGCGGTTATCTCCGGTATGAACGACAGAACCGTTCTCGTTTTGTGGATTATTAAAGAAAACGAAGTTCTTTTCCGTTTCTACTTTGCCGTCCGCATTCGCCAGAAATACGGATACGTCCAAGTCAAAATCCTTACCACCATCGTACTTATTGGTGTCCCAGCCGAGACCAACCATAATTTTGGACAAACCTGGGTTTGTTTTCGTCAAATCAATTTTTTGACCTTTAGATAAGTTAATTGCCATGAGTAAGTACCCCGTTTCTCATTAGTTTTGTATGAGCAACCTAAATTACATGTAACGCTCAGCCAGCACATCAATATGTACGGCATGGGTGCCTGCACCGATTGCAGCAAACTTCCATTCGTCATTGTGGCGATAGAGCTCCCCGCAGATCAGCGCAGTCATTCCCTCAAAATTATCAGATAAATTAAACGTCACCAGTTCCTTGGAGTTGGCACCGTCCAGAATGCGGATATACGCTTTCTCGATCATGCCGAAATCCTGTTTCCGGTTTACGCAATCATATATATTCACAACAACAAGCACTTTATCGACATTGGCCGGAATCCGTGCCAGGTCAATCATAATTTGTTCATCATCGCCGTCACCTTGTCCGGTCAGATTATCACCGGAATGCACGACTGAGCCGCACGGGCTTTTTTTATTATGGAAGCATACTACATTGTCAGACTGAGTTAGTTTCCCGTTAGCATCCAGCAAAATAGCAGAAGCATCACAATCAATATTGGGTTGCTTCTTGAAGCCAAAAAATCCTTTGGACTGCACTGGGTCCCATCCCAATCCGGCTATAACCTTGGTTAGTCCTGTGTTTCCCTTGGTTAAATCAATTTTCTGGCCCTTGACCAGATTAATTACAGCCACTGATTAACACACCTCCCTTCCGTAAAATTTACAGACTAAATTCAGACGGATTCAAACCAAGAGCGCCACAAATCTCAGCAACAATCCGTTGCTCATTGGCATCAAAGTCACCGTCAGCTGCACCAATCGCACTGCATACGCCGACGACAAGTCGACCTACTTCAGGCTTGCCTTTCAATTTACCAATCGCTTTCAATGCTTCCTGTTTGCCGATTTCAGGTGAAAATTCAAAGTTCGCTACATAGTGATTGAAACGGTTGATGACCTCACCCATATCAAACACTTTCAATTCTTCACTAATATTTATGTATCCGGCCATTTTTGTTTTCTCTTCCGGACTAATAGTACCGTCGGCAAATGCTACTAATGCACAACCTGCAACAACAGCTTCCATAAAATCTTTATTCTTAAATTTCTTGACCTGGTCTCCAAGTCCTTTTTTAGTTGTATTCAACCAATTTTTAAATGTACTCATATTTCCCTCCACAATTACGTATTTGGGTATAATCTATCCTAGTTAATTTCTTCCTTTACTATAACCTGAATTACGATCTTATTCTACAATAATATACAAAAATGCGGTAAATCTGATCTACCTTTTATAGGTATCCTCTCTATCTTTAGCCCTATTTTCTGTCGAAAGTATCCCTTCCATTATCCCCCATTAGATAGTGCAATTGCAAGTTTGTAGAATGGTAGACTTCTATGGATATGCAACAAAATACAATTGCTGTTCTACATATACGGTTTTGCTAAGGTAAACGTTGCGTATACTTGCGGATCAACAGCATACAAAAATAGCGTCGACCAAATTTAGGACGACGCTATTTTCACTTCAATCTATTAGGTTCGGTGGTATGACACACGCAGTCTACATACCTTGCTTTTATTAAGAGTCTGTAAGCAACTCTGTTTTAGCTTTTTCAATTGCTTCGTCACGGCTCTGTACTTGCATTTTTGAGTATATGGTCGAAATGTAGTTTCGAACAGTTCCTTCAGACAAGTGAACCTTGCTTGCAATTGCTTTATAACGGTGTCCTTCAGTTAAACAATGTAGAATTTCCAACTCCCGCTCTGTCAGTCCATAAGGATTCTTCATCGTCCCCGTCATTTGCTGAAACAGTGTACCTGCTACTTCTTGGGTTATCATCGTTCCTCCGTGATGCACTAGCCGTATCGTATTAGCCAGCTCTCTTGGATCAATTGTTTTTAGTACATAACCTTCAGCACCCAAAGCAAGTGATTTCGTAGCATACGAAATGTCATCAAAGGTTGTGATCATAATTACACGTATGTTAGGCCAGCTTTCTTTAATTAACTTCGTCGCAGTAATACCGTCCATCTGGGGCATATGTACATCCATTAATACAACGTCTGGCGGATCGCTGGCACAACGATCTACAGCAACGTTTCCGTCTTCTGCCGTTTGAATTCGAAAATCAGGTTCGTTTTTGAGCAACAGACCTAAACTGTCCCGAATGAGTAATTGATCATCCACCAGCAATACCTTGATCTCTGGATTACTAACATCTGTATCCTGAAGTAATGGTATAGAACAGGTCACAATCGTTCCTTCGCCTTCTTTGGAATGAAGGTATAGCTTGCCTTGAAGGGACGAAAGCCGCTCTTTCATTCCTGAAAGACCAAACCCGAACTTAATTTCGTCACTTCCCTTCCCATTGTCCTGCACCTGCAAAATGATCTGGTTATGGTCGTAGTGAAGAAGCACCTGAATAGAATTGGCATGCCCATGTCGGCTGGCATTAGTCAATAATTCTTGTAAACAGCGGTACAAGGTCAGTTTTGACTGTTTTAGTACAGGAAGCGGCTCCCCCATCGTTCTGAACACAACACGAATGGCCGTATTTTTTTTGAATTCATTAATTATATTAAGCAAGGATAAATCCAAAGAGGGATCTTCCTCCATAGGGTCCATCTGATGAACTTGCTTTCGGATATCTTCGAGCCCTGTTCGACCAAGTTGAAGAACAGATTGCAATCTTTCTATCCCCTCTTCAGAAGAGATATAAGGACGTAATGTTTCCATACTTAAGATAATGGAAGTGAATGTATGACCAATCGAGTCATGAAGCTCGCGTGACATGCGATATCTTTCTTCCAATAGTGTCATCTGTTCAACCTGAGTTGAATACTGCTCAAGGGTCTGATACTGCTTTTTTATTAATTCTAGTTTTTGTTTGATCCGATCTATAGAACGAAATGCCATTTGTAATCCAAAACCAATACCGTATACAAACGAAGCATCCACTAAGTTCTGGAATACGTCCTCTATCGTCCAATGAAACGCCCCTCTTCCTCCCAGACAAAACATCATCAACGCAAGAGGAAAAGTTACCGCATGTGAACGGCCGCGGCTATAAAACGCAATCGTAAAAACAGCTGGCAAAAATAGCCGGACAAGCTCATATTGATGAGCAAATAGCAAAGAAATTCCACCCACTAGAAATACTTCAGCCAACAAATACCAGAGATAATGGCTTCGATCAATGAACAAAGGTAATGAATAGCAAACGAGAACAGTGATAAATACAACAGTGAAAGGGAAAGATGGGCGGTCTTGATACGATAGCAAAACAAAGCAAATCAACCACAAGATTCGGAATACAGCAACAATCCATTCCTGCCAAGACCAGCGCATATTGCATCCAAACATGTAAGTACCCCATTCTTCTTAAATTAAGGTAATTTTTTCAATCTTTTCACATCATAACAAGGTCATGACATTTTGTCACTAGGGAGTATGACTGCACTCCTGATACTTTATAGACAATCAAACTGCTGGCGGGGAGGGAATCGTTGTTGTCACTATTACAGATTCGTAATTTAAGTAAAAAGATTGGGAAGAGAACCATTGTTGAAGGATTGTCCTTGGATGTGAAGGCGGGAGAAATCATGGGTCTTGTTGGCCCAAATGGAGCGGGCAAGACGACCACTATTCGGATGATCGTAGGTTTAAGTTCAAAATCAGGAGGCCAGGTATTTATCCACGGCCAAGATATCGATCGCTCCTTCGAAAAGGCAATGAGACATGTAGGGGTTATCGTCGAAAATCCTGATCTGTACAAATATCTATCCGGCTATGACAATCTGATTCATTTCTCAAGAATGTCTCCAGGGGTTTCTTCGGAACGTATCCAGGAAGTAATCTCGCTCGTTGGACTTGAGGACAGCATTGATAAGAAAGTGGGAACTTATTCTCTTGGCATGAAGCAGCGACTGGGATTAGCCGTTGTACTGGCCCATAAACCTTCCTTACTTGTGCTTGACGAGCCTACCAATGGTTTAGACCCAGCAGGAATAAGAGAGCTTCGGGAACATTTAATCAATCTGTCTCAAAAAGAAGGCGTTGGTGTTCTTATTTCTAGCCATCTTATGGCTGAAATGGAACTGATGTGTGATCAGGTAGCGATTTTAAATAAGGGAAAACTGATTGGTATCCATAATGTAGCTGAGATGATGGATAATCGGCTTGCTCCTGTTCGGTTTGAAGTAGATAGACCCGAATTGGCTCTTCCGGTATTCCAGTCCATGCTGGCGGGGAAAGAAATTATTGCAGATCAACAAACTCTACAAGTTGACATTACAAAGGATCAAATTCCGGGTATTACAAAAAAACTTATGGATACGGGGGTGAACATATACAGCGTTCAGATCACGAAACCGACACTAGAGGATAAATTTATTGAAATCACAGGGGGAATTGAAAAGTGATTCAGTTAATTCGCAATGAAAACATGAAGATTTATAAGCGTAAACGTACCTGGTTTATCATCATACTGCTTATTTTGTATGTATTAATCCAGATGGCCAATTTAAAAAGTTCTGGTATGACTGAGTACAATGAAGGCTGGAAAACACTTTTACAGCATGAAAATTCGAAGCTAACGAGAGATGCAGCAAAGTCAGACGCTCTACCCATTGAGAAAAAAATGGCAGCAGAAAAAATTTTGATGAATCAGTATTATTTGGACCATAACATCGCTCCTCAATCCAATGCTTGGAGTTTTACAGTGAGTCAATCCAGAAATTTAATTGTAGGTATCTCTCTTTTAGCTCTTATCGTGGCTGGCGATATTGTAGCCTCTGAGTTTTCTGCCGGTACAATCAAATTTTTACTGACACGTTCAGCTACACGCTCGAAAATTTATTTTTCTAAATATATTGCAACTCTCTTGTTTGGGCTATTTTTGGTTCTGCTCACTTTTCTGGCTGCCATATTTTTCGGCGGTTTAATGTTTGGCTTTAAGGGGATCGGCGATCCCTACTTATTCGTCAAGGATCAAACCATTCAGCAGGCAGATATGATTCAAGCCTTGTTAGGTGGGTTTTTATTTAATATACCTTTTATGGTTATCGTGTTGACATTTGCATTTATGATTTCTGCAGCATTTCGCAGTGTTACATTTTCTATTGTATTCTCTATGCTGGCAGCTATAGCAGGATTCGTCTTGAGTATCACCATGAATGGATGGCCTTGGACAAAATATTTTGTGTTTTCCAGCACAGATCTCAATCCTTATTTTTTTGGAACGACGCCAGTGGAAGGAATGACCCTGGGCTTCTCACTGTTCCTCCTTCTACTTCATCTGGTCGCTATGCATCTCGTTTCATATCCTATTTTTACAAAACGGGATGTAATCTAAATCTATACTAACTATTCTGAAATGGAGTGATTGAAATGAAATGGTTCACTACTTTAGTGATGATCTCAATGTTACTGTTAACTGCGGCCTGTTCATCCAAACCTGCAACATCTTTAAACAAGGAACTTGAACTATCATCTGCCGGTATTTCCAGCTTGGTTTTAGATAATAGCAACGGTCAAATTGAAGTTGTCGGAAAAAACAATACAGATAAAATACAAGCCAGTGTCGTTGCTAATGGCAGCAACATGGATAAGCTAAAATTAAGTCTGGAGGGAAAAGATGGTGTAGCTACGCTTAATACTTTTTTCGAGGGCCAATTCATGTCCACTGGTCCCCAAACGGTTGATGTCAAGCTCACCATTCCGGAACAATTGAAACTAGAAATTAAACATCCGCATAGAGATGGAGATATTCAAGTAACGAATTTAGCCTCGGATGTAAGCATTGAAAATGTGAATGGTAATATCACACTTAAAGAAATCGGTGGAGCCATTGATTTAACCAACAGAGATGGGGGAATTACTATTCAAAATAGCTCATCCGATGTCAATATTGAGAATGTAAACGGACATATTCAAGCAGATAAAATAGGGGGTACTGCATATATTGAGTTAGGTGACGGCTCTCTGGATATTGATCAAGTTGCAAAAGATGTTGTCATTATTCAGAGCGGCAATGGAAAAGTAAGCATCGGTGATGTGAAGGGGAAAGTAACTCAAAGCAAAAAATAACTGAAAGACCAAAAGGCCAACTTAAGTTGGCCTTTCCATTAACATCAGGTCCTTCAATCACATCATAAGCAGAAATTCAGTTTATAATGCTGATACCCGTTCTTTTTCACCTACGCTATTAAGGACTGGTTCGGCATTTTGACTGAAAAAGTTACGTAATTCTTTGTTCTTATGAGCCATGATACCCATCACCAGAGCAACTATCCCCGAAGCCAGAGGAAGGTATACCCAATGGATTCTATCCAATAGTATTCCGTACAACCCGATTCCGAGCGGAGTTGCTAGCATAGTGATCGAGCTGATTACACCAAACACCCCGGCTCTGATATGTTCTGGAGTATACAGTTGCACATAAGATATCATGGGGACATTGCTCATCGAATTAAAAAATCCGGTTACTGCCAAAATCATAATGAAGATGAACGTCATCTGTATCAGGCTTCCTGCTGTTGAGGGAAACAATAATGGGAAACACCATGTTAAGAATAAGATGGCTTGAAGCTGAAACAGGATAAATATTTTGGTAATAACAAATTGATGTACTTTCCGACGTGAAACCACAATGGCTCCTGCAATGACTCCTACGAACCAGGCTCCTTGAATAACAGACAGTTGCTGAGCTGAAAGTTGAAGTTCCTGATAAGTCACATACGGCAGTACAACCTGAATTAATGGAGCGAGCATAAAATTGATGCCAACAAAGATGAAAAGTAAATACATGATGGCTTTTTGCTTGTTTATATACGCAAACACGTCTTTTACGCTGTCTAAATAACTTGAGGATACCGTTTGTTCATCAGATTTCCTGAATTGTAACCATAGTTGCATTAATCCAGCCGAAATAAATGTTATTCCGTTAATCATTACAATCGTTTCCAAGCCCCAAGCTCGATAAGTAATTGCACCCAGGATCGGGCCAAGTACATTTATGATTGCTCCTATGCTTTGATAAGAAGAGTTTGCGCTATGAACTTTTTCTCTTTCCACTAAGTTAGGAATTGACGCATTCAGCGTTAGGAACGTAAATGATTGAATTAAGCTTAATATAACGGAAAACACGGCAAGCAACATAACATTGGTTGAGTCCAACAAGAAAATGGGTAAAAAAATTAGTAGCGCTATGCCGCTTAATATTTCGGTTATGACAAGCACTTTTTTCTTATTACTCCGGTCTATAACTACACCTGCAAAAATATTGACAAATACTCCGGGCAGAATGGACAAGCCTAACACCATTGAAAATACAGTGGCTGATCCGGTGATGTCCAAAATATATAGACTTAAAGCAAACTTAAAAATCGAACTTCCTAGCTCGGATATAAGCCTGGTCACAGAAAAAATAAATAGATTCCGGCGAGCATAAAACGAGAATTCCTTTGGCTGATTCATGAGATCCCCCTATTCGGTTAGGGCAAGAGTTACAGAACGGTTGCCCAGCGTCTTTCCAATTGCTCCAAGGCACTTTGTAAATGATTCCGTACTATACTTTCGTCTTCTGAAAAAGGTAGAGTTAGTGCCATAAACAGATTAGACTCGCTATCATGCCAAACTTCGCATAAGATTCGTGATCTTCCTTCAACATTGACATTACCCATATCCACCGTTTGTAGGAGTTGATGCTCACTTCTCAGCTCACCAAGGAAATTAAATACAATTGGCATTCTATCCAAAGCCTGCTGCAAGTATCCTCCAGATAAAGGATAATCGTTCTGTACATCCGGGTTATACATTAAGTTAGCAAAGCTGATATTATGTTCAGCTGCCCATTGAACACTTTGACGAACCTGCTGTTCTAGAGATACCAGGTTTTGGTCTAAATTTGTTAGTATCGGAATATGATCCACAAATTCACCAATAACATCATAGTAACGCTTCTCTCCAAAGCTTCGGCCATACTGCGTTACCCAAATGGGTACCTGACTAAGCTCGAAATACATTTTACAAAAAGCAGTAAACGTAAAGAATGCGATCTCCCAATGACTAGTGTTGTCCAAGTGAACTGCTCTCTCGGAAGATTTTAAATCCCACATAACGGTTGTGTGCCCTTCAAGTACTGCTTTTTGATCGACAAAATTGGTTATACGACCCATTGCACGATCAAACTTATCTAGACTATAGGCAGTTACTAGTTCCAGATCGTCAACACCCTGAGGTCCTTCCATAATATGAGCTGTAAAATCAGAGTAACGATTTTTGCTCCCTTCAGGCGTTTCCTTTCCAGCTCGAACACATTCATAATAAGTGTTGAACTGATGCTTAATAATCTCACTGCTCATAAAGTCAAAGATCGAGTGCGAAAAAGGTAATATAAGCAGGTAGTCTTTCAGATTCTTTTTCACAATCAATATCCGATATAAGAGTGAATTGCTCAATTCATGCTTTTTGTAAAAATAAGGCCAGATGATATTATTCAGAATCACTTGCTGTGTATCTTCGTCATACATAGAGATATCCACCAGTGGTACAGGAAGATGATCCGGTGCTTTCCTTACTTGCCATTGCAATTCTCCGTTTTCTTCACACAGCGTACTTCTCATCAAATCTTGATCTCGAATAATCTGCAGAATCGCTTCTCCCACATACTCCATGTTCATATGTTTTTCTAGCGGAATAATCGTGCCAGAAATATCACTGTGTTGGAGATGGTAGCGTTGTGTTGGAGAAACTGGCAGTCTCTCGATCACTCCTGGGCTTAGAATAGCTTTGGAGAAAATGTCCAAATCATTGTCAATTCTTTCTGTCCATATGCTCTTAATGTCTTCAAGATTGACCTTTTCTAGTCTCAGGGTTTCTTCTCCATGCCAAGTGATGTAATGAGGCTGGATCGATTCATCGCAATTCATGTCCAACAGTTCCATAATCTCTTTTTCGAAAGAAATGGCTCCCTCTTCTAAATGCAGAACAATATAAGATTTTCCATTGAATTGCTCTTGTTGTATCCAACCCTTAACGTTCAGCTTTTGATGCAGCAACGCTATAATCTGATCAAATTGTTGGGCAAGTGCAGAATGTTTCTCTTCCATTCTTTCCACATGTAGTGCCAACTCTCTGACCGTAGGGTATTGATAGATACTGCTCAACCGTAATTCACTACTCAAAATCCCTTGTAACCTGGATGCAAGCTGAATAGCCGTTAAAGAATGTCCTCCCAGCTCAAAGAAGTTATCGTCGATACCCACATGTTCAACACCGAGTACACTCATCCAGATCTCAACTAATTCCTTTTCCAGCTCACTGCTAGGCTCTACATATTCCGTTTCGGTACCAAACTCCAGCTCAATTTCTAATAGCATACGACGATTAATCTTACCACTCGACGTGAGCGGCATCTGATCCAAGAATACAAAATAAGCTGGAATCATATACTCTGGAACTGAGACAGATAGATTTTGTCGCAACATTGCCGTTGTCACATGAGGTTCGGCAACAAGATACGCACCCAAACTAGGCGTCCCCGTTCGGTCATCAGCACGGGCAAGCACTGCCGCTGCCCGAACTCCATCATGTGCAAGCAAAGCCGCCTCAATCTCACCCAGTTCGATCCGATACCCGCGGATTTTCACCTGATGATCGATTCTGCCCATATATTCGATATTTCCATCCGGCAACCATCTGGCCAGATCTCCTGTTCGGTACATCCGTTCTCCCGGCTCGTATGGATCTTCTACGAATTTCTCTTCCGTCAATTCCTCCCGGTTGACATATCCTCGCGCTACACAGTCGCCCCCAATATGCAGTTCCCCCGGTATCCCTATCGGTTGCAAACGGTCCTTCTTGTCCAAAACGTACAATTTTACGTTATCAATCGGCTTCCCGATCGGAATGCTCTCCGGTTCATGCTCGGCAGGACAGTCATAATACGCCACCTCCACGGTCGCTTCCGTTGGGCCATACAGATTATGCAGCGTGGCACCGCCGCCTCCTATCAGGCGGTTAAACCGACGAACATGCTCTGTCATCAGCGCTTCTCCGCTGGCAAATACACGTCTTACACTGTGCATTTTCCCCGCAGCTCCGCTGTGTTCCATGTATTCCAGAAACGCTCCCAGCATCGACGGCACGAAATGCAATGCCGTTACCCGGTTAGCCTCAACCGTTTCAGCTATTGTTGCCGGGTCCTTCTCTCCTCCTGGCTCCAAAAAGCATACCGTTGCCCCTTGGATGGCCCACGAGAATAATTCCCACAACGATACATCAAAGGTATACGGTGTCTTTTGCAGGATCACATCCTCCGCTCCAAACGGAATCCGCTTTTGCATCCAGTGCAGACGATTGATCAGCGAGGCGTGCTCAATCATGACTCCTTTGGGCTTACCCGTAGATCCCGAGGTGTAAATCACATATACCAAATCCGTCGAGCGATTGATCGATTCCGGATTCTTTTCTCTTCCTGTTTGCTCCTTTTCCTGT
This sequence comes from Paenibacillus polymyxa M1, assembly GCF_000237325.1. Taxonomy (NCBI): domain Bacteria; kingdom Bacillati; phylum Bacillota; class Bacilli; order Caryophanales; family Paenibacillaceae; genus Paenibacillus; species Paenibacillus polymyxa. The sequence continues at coordinate 1,123,369 of NC_017542.1, read as the reverse complement.
ACCAGCAAATCTTCGATAGCGATCAGTTCCCGGGTTCTTCCATGACAGCGAAGCTGCTCCGCTAACTCTTGCTGGGTCAATAAAATGGATGCTCCACTGTCCTCCAGCATGAACGCCAGTCGTTCTTCAGGGTCCTCTGGATTCAACGGCAGATACGCTCCACCTGCTTTCAAGATTCCTAGTAGTCCGATAATCATCTCCAACGATCGGTGAACCGCGATCCCCACCACACGATCAGGTCCTACTCCTTTTTCCCGCAGCACATGAGCCAACCGATTCGCTTGGGCATTCAGCTCCCGATACGTTAACTGCCGTCCTTTGTAAAGGGCTGCCGGATGTTCCGGTGTTCGCTCCACCTGCTCCTCAAACAATTGATGGATTGTCTTCTCTCGCGGATAGATCGCCGTAGTATTGTTAAATTCATTCAAAATCACTTCTTTCTCTGATAAAGAAGTTACTTCAATTGAGGATATACTCATCTCCGGATTATCCACGATTTGTCGGACTACGCCATTTAAATGATTTTTTATACGTTCCACAAATTCTCTACTTAAGGTATCAGCGTTGTACAGAAATTTAATGTTCAGTTCTTCTTTCAGGGAAACAATAAGATTAAAGTCATAGTTTGTCTGTTCATAAAAGGCCATATCTCGCACGTGAATTTTCAGATTGTGCTTCTGCAGCGCCTCTTCTTCGCCATACTCAGGGTAATTTTCAAACACAATAATATGATCTAACAGGCTTTGCTTCAGTGTAGATATGGATTGAATGTCTGCTAACGATGTGTACTCATACTTAACCGATTCAATGGAGCTTTGTTGAGCTCTCTTGGCCATTTCAATGAAGCTTTCATTCTCCTCGCCATAAATTCGCACGGGAATCGTATTAATGAAAATACCTACCATGCTCTCAATGTCCGGGATTACTGGCGGTCGCCCTGAAACGACTGCTCCAAATACTACATCGTTGGTATTGTTATATCTTTGAAGCAAGGCCCCCCATATGGATTGGAACAATGTGTTGACCGTAATCCGATTATGAGATGCAATCTCTGTTAATCGTCGTGTCAGTGTTTGGTCTAACGAAAATTCCAGCTGACTCGTCTGGTAACCACTTTCTTTAGCCTGCAATTTGGACGTCTTTGGTATAACTGCACATTGCGTATATCCATCCAAAGCCTGTTTCCAATATTGCATGGACTCCTCTTTGTCCTGCTTTTCCAGCCAACGAATATAAGTTGAATAAGCAGGGGCTGTTTCAGACTTAAGCGGTCTACCATCTTTCAATTCTAGATACATGCTCATAAAATCGTGGTAGACAATTCCTACGCACCATCCATCCATAATCATATGATGGAAGGTCCACATCATAAGGAACTTATCAGGAGTTGTTTTTAATACATTTATACGTATTAGTGCCTCATTGGATAAATCAAATCCACGCAGAAGATCTTGTTTTTTGTAATCCTCTAGATAAGCATTAATTTCTTGCTCATTCATCCCGGTAAGGTCATAAAACCGAAACTCTGTATGTTGATGTTTACGCACAATTTGCCGAGGTTCATGTATACCGGTAAACACAAAATTCGTACGCAATACTTCATATTTTGCCAACAATTCTTGAAAACTCTGTTCCAGAAGCTCCTGCTGTAGTTCACCTTCCATTTCAATCGCGACTTGTTCCACATAAGCTGTAGTTTCCGGCTCCATCATGTAATGGAACAGCATTCCCTGCTGCATAGGTGTTAACGGGTAAATATGCTCTACCTGTTCAGTCCCACCAAACTGTGTGAGAATCTGATCTAATTCAGGAATAGAGAGAGTATGGTCTTGGTAATCAGATGGTGTGAGAACCTTCTGTGAAATGCTTGTACAGTGATTAATTAACATTTTTAAATGCTCTATATACATAAGGGATAATTGTTTAATAGCATTGTCTTCATGCTCGCCGCGAATATATCCAAATTCAAGTAACAGTTGGTCTTGGGAAACAATACTGTTGATGTCCAGTGTAAAATGGCTTTCTGCCCCTTCACCAACAGAACGTCCCGGAGATAACGGTGACGATTCAAAGCTTCCCTCTTGCGTACCATCCATAAATTGTCCCAGATAATTAAAACTGATTTGTGGCTGTATGTTAAAATCTAAATCTTGAATATGCTCCACATCGGTCAAATACTTCAGAACTCCGTATCCAATCCCTCGATTAGGGATATGCCGAATCATTTCCTTAGTTCGCCGAATAACAGATGAAATATCTTCACTATCCCTCATATCCAGCACAACAGGAAACATCGAAGTAAACCAGCCTATGGTTCGAGTAACATCAATCTCCTCCATAATCTCTTCCCTGCCATGTCCTTCAAGATTAATAGCGAAGATTTTACTACCCGCCCATTGCTTAATAGCCAATCCAAGTGCTGATAACAATAAGTCATTAATTTCGGTATTATAGGCCTGATGAGCAGTTCCAAGCAGTAGCTGTGTATCTTGCTTGTCCAACCGGACAGCTATACTCGTTCTTTCTTTTTTCACTCCACCCTCTTCAGTAACTGCTCTCTTCTGAGGAAATGGAGGCTCACATTGAACACCTTCAATTTGCTGCCAATATGCCTTCTCCTTTAGTAAAGCCCGACTATTCGAATACTCTGCAAGCCGGTCAGACCAATACTGAAAAGAGTCCGTTTTATCCGGCAAAGTGATAGTCTCACCTTGTAATGCCTGGGTATATGCGCTCTCCAAATCCTCTAATAAGATTCGCCAGGAGACTCCATCAATAACTAAATGGTGAATAGCAATCAGCAAATGCTGACCTTGATCTGTTTGGAACAAGCCAACCCGGATAATCTCGCCTGCTCTTAAGTCCATGGTAGCCTGTAGCCGACTAGCCTCTTCCTCAATCTTGCTTTCAGCATCGTTATTTCCTTGTAGATTATAAATATTTAAATGAAGAGGCTTTAACTGCGTTTCCATATGGTATTGGCAAACAGAACTCTGACCGATCTCATACACCATTCGTAGGGCATCATGGTGAATAATAATATTCTCCAAAGCAGTTTTTAGGGCTTCTTCATCAAACACACCACTAGTAAACAACATAACCGCTTGATTAAAATGGTTCCGATCATCCTGTACATTTTCGAAGAACCATTTTTGGATTGGAGTTAGCTGTACCTCACCTGTTACCGCCTTCTGGTCAATGATTCTGGAACGACGTTGGACATATGGTGCTACTTGCTGAACAGTAGGGTGCTGAAATATGTCCTTCATATCCAGCTTTAATCCCTCTTGACTCAACCTTGCGATAACTTGAATGGCCTTAATAGAGTCTCCTCCAAGGTCAAAAAAACTGTGACTAATTCCAATTCCCTCTTGTCCCAGTACGCCTTCCCAAATTTTGATCAACTTCTCTTCCGTAGGGCTTGTCGGTGGTTCATACAGCGTGCTTAAGTCTAAGTTGATATGAGGCTCTGGCAATTTCTTCTGATCCACCTTGCCATTAGCGTTCAGCGGCAAACTGTCTAGCAGTATTAAGCTGGATGGCAACATGTAATCTGGTAAATACTTCGCCAAGTAACGGCGAATAGCTGAAGTATTTAATTCCCCGTCTGTCACCATATATGCAGAAATACGATTTTGGCCGGATTGATCCGGTTTAGCTACAACTATTGCCTCTTTAATGCGTTCATGGGATAGTAGTTGATTTTCAATTTCTCCAAGCTCTATACGGAACCCCCTAATTTTCACCAGATGATCTTGGCGGCCTACAAATTCAATATTTCCATTGGGAAGCCATTTTGCAATGTCACCTGTTTTGTACATTTTCTCGCCTGGATTAAATGGATTGTCTATAAACTTTTCTTTTGTAAAATCAGGTAGGTTCAAATAGCCCCGGGAAAGTGCATCGCCTGCTATACAAAGCTCTCCCGGAATACCAATAGGCTGCAATTTAAGATTTTTATCCAGAATATACACAGTAGTACCTGTAATCGGGGCTCCAATCGGAATTGTACCTTTCCGTTCATGAATCTGATCTACACCATAACAGGTAGCAAAGACCGTGCTTTCGGTAGGACCGTACATATGCAGCATTTTATGGGGTCCGATATGTTCAAACAACTTACTCACATGCGGAAGTGAAACCCGCTCTCCACCAAAAAGTACTTTGCGAATTGTAGTAAAACATTCAATATTGGTTTCTATCAACGTGTTAAACAAGGCGGTAGTAATAAAAAATACCGAGACATTTTCATTTCGAATTAAGAAAGACAGTTTTTCTGGATTCAGCATATTCTCTTTACGTAAGAGAACCAGCTTAGAACCATTGACCAGAGCGCCGAATATATCGAAGACTGACCCATCAAAGGCATAGTTAGATAACTGCAAGAGAATATCCTGTTCTGTAAGATCGATATAATTGGAGTTTTTAATCAATCTTCCCACGTTATAATGCATGGTCAGATTCCCTTTTGGTTTACCTGTTGAGCCAGAGGTATATAGCACATATGCCAAATCATCCGGTTCATTCACATAAGGTAAGTTACTAGAATCTGAATCCTTAACGATCATATCGAGCTGATCCAAATCAAGGATTTCCCCTGCAAATCCATCTGCTCCTGCCTCTTTTATGAAAGTTGATTCAGTCAGAACATGATGGGAAGCCAATAATAGTGTTATCTTGCAATCGTATAGCATCAGACTAATTCGCTCCGCAGGATAATCTGGTGCCAGAGGAACATATGCACCCCCAGCCTTTAAAATCCCTAGGATTCCGACTATCATTTCAAAAGATCGCTCTACCATAATGCCAACAAGCGTATTGGCCTGTACTCCTTTTTCTCTAAGCACTCTGGCAAGCTGATTCGCTTTATCGTTTAACTCGCTGTAAGTCCATTGTTGTTCCTCGAACGATACTGCGACACGCTCCGGCGTCTTCGCTACCTGCTCTTCAAAGAGCTGATGCAGCAATTTTCGGTTCTCTTTCTCGTTAGAAGCGGGTACCGTATTAAATTTCGTTAACAGGATCTCTTCTTCGGATGCAGTTACCATGTTTACGTCGCTAATCCGGAGATCCGCAGAGTCCACAATAGTCTGCAAAATCTGCAAATAATGCTTCGACATTCTCTCAATACTTTCTTTGTGAAACAGCTTGTTACAATAATCAATTCGAAAAAAGAGTCCCTCTTGATCCGCTTCTGCTGTTAACGTTAAATCAACTTTGGCTATGCCAGCTTCAACAGAATACGGTGATATGGATATCCCGTCAGCTTGCAGGCTTACCGAATCGGTATTTTCTAGAGAGAACATCGTATCAAACAGAGGATTTCGGCTTAAATCCCTGTGAAGTTCGAGCTTATCTACAAGATCTTCTATTGGATAATCCTGATGTTCGAAAGCTTCCAGGCTGCTTCTTTGCACCTCCAGTAAAAATTGCTTGAGCGTTTTGTCAGCAGCTGGACGGTTGCGCAGCACTAGTGTGTTAACGAACATCCCCATAATATTTTCTAAATCTGTATGATTACGACCTGCTATTGGAGACCCTACCACGATATCTTCCTGGCCTGAATACTTATGCAGCAACACGTTGTAAGCCGATAGCAGTACCATAAATAAAGTGGTCCGATTTGCTGCAACAAATTGCTGTAGACTTTCACGAAGTGTCTTGTCAGCTTGAAAAGAATACCGGTCACCTTCAAAGCTTTGTACTTGAGGCCTCGTGAAATCAGTTGGTAGATTAAGGACAGGAAGCTCATCCGAAAACAAGTCTAACCAGTACTGTTCCTGCTTCATCAAGTGTCCTTCTTTGATCCACTCACTGTTCCAAACGGCGTAGTCTTTATATTGAATACGCAATGGTGGCAGCGAGTTCCCGTGATACAATGTCGTGAAATCATTAGCCAAAACGCTCATGGAAACGCCATCTGCAACAATATGGTGCATATCTACCATCAAAATATGCCTATTGTCCGAAATACGCACCAGCTTCGCCCGCAATAATGGAGCCTGACCTAAGTTAAACGGTCTTACGAACGATTTGAATATCGCTTGAATCTGTTTGTCCTGTGCTTCTATTTCGATATCATCAGCCTGTTGGAAACTTAGTTGAAATGGAACCTCACTATGAATTTTTTGTACTGGCTCCTCTGTGCCCCACTCAAATGATGTCCGCAATGCCTCATGCCTATCTATTAGATCCCTGAACACTCGCTCCAGCCGCTGGATGTCCAGTTCTCCCTCCATCAGTAAGGCAAAGGGCATATTGTATGCTGTTTCTGCTCCTTCAAACTGATGTAAAATCATTTGTCTCTTTTGAACGGATGTCACTGGATAAGAATCGCGTAGCTCGGCAGGAGCAATATCCATCATCGTCCCAGCTGCAACCTCTGGTCCGCAGATCAAAACACTCATTTCTTCGATGGTCGGATGTGCAAAAATATCACGGAGTGGAATTTCAACTTGCAGCAACTTATTGATTCGAGACATAAGTCGAGTCGCCGTTAGTGAATGTCCACCCAGTTCAAAAAAGTTGTCATGTATACCGATGGAGGATATGTCCAGCAACTTCTCCCAAATCTCGGCTAGTTTTCTTTCCGTTTCGTTTCTTGGTGCAACATAGCTGGTGGCTCGCATCCCATGATCTGGTTCGGGTAGCGCTTTACGGTTAACCTTGCCACTGGACAGGTGCGGCATAACATCTAGCCGAACGAAATGACTTGGCACCATGTAATCCGGTATGAGTGCCTTCAAGTGCGCCCTTAAAATAGATGTGTTCAAACCTTCTCCGCTTTCGAAATATGCGCATAAATATTTACCACCATCTCGATCATCAAGGGCAAGTACTGTAGCCGCCTTGACACCTTCGTACGCGAGTAAGACCGCTTCAATCTCACCCAGTTCGATCCGGTAGCCCCGAATTTTCACCTGATGGTCGATCCGACCCATATATTCAATGTTTCCATCCGGCAGCCATCTCGCCAAGTCTCCCGTTCGGTACATCCGTCCCCCTGCTGCATAAGGGTCCGCTACGAATTTCTCCTCCGTCAGTTCTTTCCGATTCACATATCCCCGGGCTACGCAGTCCCCTCCAATGTGCAGCTCGCCCGGTACACCTATCGGCTGCAATCGGTCTTTACGGTCCAAAATATACAATTTCACATTATCAATCGGCTTCCCGATCGGAATGCTCTCTGGTTCCTGCTCGGCAGGACAGTCGTAATACGCCACCTCTACCGTTGCCTCTGTCGGTCCATACAGGTTGTGTAGCGTGGCTCCTTCGGCTCCCAGCAAACGGTTAAACCGGCGGACATGTTCTGTCATCAGCGCTTCCCCGCTGGCAAATACTCGCCGGACACTGCGCATTTTCCTAGCGGCTCCGCTGTGCTCGATGTACTCCAGGAATGCTCCCAGCATGGATGGTACAAAATGGATCGCTGTTACCCCGTTGGCCTTCACCGTTTCGGCTATCGTTGCCGGGTCTTTCTCGCCTCCCGGCTCCAGAAAGCATACCGTCGCTCCCTGAATCGCCCACGAAAACAGCTCCCACAACGATACGTCAAAGGTGTAAGGCGTTTTTTGCAGGATCACATCCTCCGCTCCAAACGGAATTCGTTTTTCCATCCAGTGCAGACGGTTGATCAGCGATGCGTGCTCAATCATGACCCCCTTCGGCTTGCCGGTGGAGCCTGACGTATAAATCACGTACACCAAATCGGTTGAGCAGTTAACGGGTTCCGGGTTCTTCTCGCACTCTTCTCCTGTAAGCTCCATCCCCTCCATCAGCAGATCTTCGATAGCGATCAGCTCGCGATTGGCTCCATGCGGATGAAGGCGGTCCAACTGATCCCGCTGGGTCAGCAGGATAGATGCCCCGCTATCCTCCAGCATGAATCCGAGCCGTTCTTCCGGGTCCTCTGGATGTAGCGGCAGATACGCCCCGCCTGCCTTCAAAATCCCCAGCAGGCCGACAATCATCTCCAGCGATCGATGTACTGCGATGCCCACCATCTGGTCGGGCCCGATCCCTTTCGTCCGCAGGACGTGAGCCACCCGATTCGCTTGGGCATTCAGCTCCCGGTACGTCAATTGCCGCTCTTTGTAACGGGCTGCCGGATGTTCCGGTGTTCGCTCTACCTGCTCCTCAAACAATTGATGAATCGTCTTCTCCCTTGGATAAGGCGCAGCCGTCCCGTTGAATTTCTTCAAAATCAATTCTTTTTCTTCTGGCAGAATAATATCTATTTCGTTCAAAACAACATCAGCAGATGAAACCACAGTGCGGGCGATTTCTTCAACGTGTCGACCTAATCGATCTATATATGCTGGTTCGTATAATAGACCGTTATAGCTGAATTTCATCCGCAGTTTCTCACCGGGAACAACGTTAAGATTGAAGGAATAATTAGTTTGTTCAAAGCCAGCCATCTCCAAAACCGCTAAACTGTTTTCGTCCGCGTGATCGGAGGCTTCCTCCATACCCGGGAAGTTTTCAAAGGCCAAAATATGGTGTATCAGATTACTCTTCAACAAACTCCCCACCTGAATATCAGCAAGAGGCACATAATGGTGCTCTCCCGCCTCCATAACCGAATGTTGTACATGCTGGACGAATTCCGAAAAAGCAAGATGATCCTCTTCACTTGATATACGCACTGGAATAGTATTGATAAATAGGCCCACCATATTTTCTGCTCCCGGAATATCTGACGGACGACCGGAAACGACAGAGCCAAATACCACGTCGCGGGTGTTGTTGTATTTCATCAATAGCAGACCCCAGATGGAGTGAAACATTGTACTCAAAGTAACCTTGAGTTCTTTGGCCAGTGATTCCAACTGACCTGTTAATTGCGAATCAAAGCTAAAGATTTGCTGCTGTGGATCGTAATCAACGTGGCTCCCTTTACCACTCGTAGGCAAGATGCTTTGCTGTTCAAAACCATCCAAATATCGCTCCCAAAACATAAGCGCTGTATCTGTATCCTGCTTGTCCAGCCATTTGAGGTATTTTTCATAAGAAGGAGCTTCACCTAGCTGAACTGGCTCATTTTTTTTCAATGATGTGTAGATCTGGAACCATTCTTTCAGAACGATTTCTAAGCACCATCCATCCATAATGATGTGATGGAAGCTAACGATCAGCTTGTATACATCAGACGCACACTGCAATATGGAGACCCGGAATAACTCATCCCGGGTGATATCAAATCCGTTGGCCTTATCACGTTGAACAAACTGTTCTATATAGGCCACCTGGTCAGATTGCGTTAGTGAAGAAATGTCTTCAAAGTGAATGGATGGATGCTTCTGCCGGAATACGATCAATTTAGGCTCTTCAATATTGACGTGAAAAACATTGCTGCGCAATATCTCATGGCGCTCAAATAGAACAGAAAGACTTCGGTCCAGAAGCTCTACCTTGAGTAAGCCGTTCAGGGTAAGACTCACTTGTTCAAAATAGGCGTACGAAGTTTGATCTAGCAGGCTATGGAACAAGATTCCTTGTTGCATCGGAGTTAATCGGAATATACTTTGAATTTGCAGATCTTTACTCATAATCCACCGCCTAGGAAGATGTATTATTTTTATAGTAGGCCATAATCTCATCCAAATCGTTAATTGAAAGATTCTCATCGCTCACATCTGCGGGAGTCCATTCCTTCTCCTTCTTTTCAGAGCAATGCTCGATAATTTCTAGCAAACGACTTTGCAAGAAATTTCCCAATTTTTGAATACTCGATTCAGCATATTCACGACTGCTGTACTCAATCCCGAGGGTTAATATCCCCTGTTCGATACTGCCATTAATATCAAGCACAAATGGTGTCTCGGTCTCCTCACTTACTGTTCGACCCGCAGAATACTTTGATTCGACAAATAAAGGCGCAACGGAGCCTGAATCAATCTGGCCGTGATAATTAAAGCGAATTTCAGGTGCAAAATGTCCCTGGCTAGTACTTTTCAAATCGTGTAGGGTCATATATTCCAGAATTCCGAAGTCAATGCCCTTATTAGGAACACGTCGCAACGCTTCCTTGGTCAGCTTAATTTGGTAAGCTAAATCGGTATTATGCTTCATATCCAGATGAATAGGATACATCGTAGTAAACCAGCCGACCGTTCTGGTTATATCTATATCATCAAAAATCTGTTCCCGTCCGTGCCCTTCCAACAAAATGGTAAATTCGTCATCATCAGTCCAGTCTCTCAATGCCAGCCCAAAGGCTGTCAACAGTAGATCGTTTACATTCGTACTATAAGCCTTGTGTACATCCTTCTGTAGACGATCTGTTTGTTGCTTGGAAAGCCTTACGTTGCAGATTTCCAGGTCTTTCCCTCTTCTGTCAGCGGCCGGATAGTCTTTATGAAGCGGTTTACTGGCATGACGGATTACATTCTCCCAATAACGTTTGTAACGAGCTGGACGCCCACCCTTTGCATCATCACCAAGGCGATGGGTCCAATCCTTCCATGAATGGGTCTTCGCCTGAAAGAGGATTTCTTCATTATTAAGTGCCTGCATATACCCCTGCTCCAAATCTTCCAATAGAATTCTCCAAGAAACTCCATCTACCACCAAATGATGAATCGCGAGTAGTAAGTGATCACCTTGAGCGGTGTGAAACAACCCCGCTTGCACAAGCGGACCGTTTTCTAAATTCATGCGCCGCTGAATCGCTTCGCTGAGGGTCTGGATTGCTTCTTCAATGGATGACTCATGGCTTACATCCAGAGCAGTAAGAGCATATGCCTTTCGATTCGTACCATGAATGATGGGAATAATTTTGTCCTGATTCGCTGTATATGTCATTCGTAAGGCATCATGATGCTCAGTCAGCTTACACAACACCTGATCGACCAGTTCTTCCTTCCACCCATTTTGGCTATACAACATAACAGCCTGGTTCCAATAGTTGGATTCCGTGAACTTTTGCTCAAAAAACCATCGTTGGATAGGGGATAGCTCAGCCTCTCCTTCAATAATCCCTTGCTCGGCTTGAACACTGACTGCTCTTAGATCTGCAGTCAGGCTACCTATCGTTTGGTGACGGAAAAGGTCCTTAATTTCCATGCGATATCCGTGCTTGCTTAGACGTGTGGAAATTTGAATAGCTTTAATCGAATCCCCGCCCAATTCAAAAAAGTTATGATTCGTTCCGATAGGAGCATAGCCAAGAACCTCTTGCCAGATTTCCGCCACCAACGTTTCAACCTTATTGGATGGAGGAATATAATCTACCTCAATCGACAGACTGTGATCAGGCTCAGGCAATGCTTTTCTGTCGATCTTACCGCTCGATAGATAAGGCATAGCTTCCATAGATACGATATAAGCAGGCACCATATACTCGGGAAGGACTTCTTTAATACGAGCCTTTAATGCTTGTACATTGAATTCCTGGGCATGTTCAACATAGGCGCATAAATAACTTCCCCCAGAACGGTCATCACGAGCAAGCACTACTGCCGTCTGTACCCCTTCGTAGGCCAGTATTGCCGCTTCAATCTCACCCAGTTCGATCCGGTAGCCCCGAATTTTCACCTGATGGTCGATCCGACCCATATATTCAATGTTTCCATCCGGTAGCCACCTCGCCAAGTCTCCCGTCCGGTACATCCGTCCCCCTGCCGCATAGGGGTCCGCTACGAACTTCTCCTCCGTCAGTTCTTTCCGATTCACATATCCTCGGGCTACGCAGTCCCCTCCAATGTGCAGCTCGCCCGGTACACCTATCGGCTGCAATCGGTCTTTATGGTCCAAAATATACAATTTTACGTTATCAATCGGCTTCCCAATCGGAATGCTCTCTGGTTCCTGCTCGGCAGGACAGTCGTAATACGCCACCTCTACCGTTGCCTCTGTCGGTCCATACAGGTTGTGCAGCGTAGCTCCTTCGGCTCCCAGCAAACGGGTAAACCGGCGGACATGTTCTGTCATCAGCGCTTCCCCGCTGGCAAATACTCGCCGGACACTACGCATTTTTCCGGCGGCTCCGCTATGCTCGATATACTCCAGGAATGCTCCCAGCATGGATGGCACAAAATGGATCGCTGTTACCCCGTTGGCTTCCACCGTTTCAGCTATCGTTGCCGGGTCTTTCTCGCCTCCCGGCTCCAAAAAGCATACTGTCGATCCCTGAATCGCCCATGAGAACAGCTCCCACAACGATACGTCAAAGGTGTATGGCGTTTTTTGCAGGATCACATCCTCTGCTCCAAACGGAATTCGTTTTTCCATCCAGTGCAGACGGTTGATCAGTGAAGCGTGCTCAATCATGACACCCTTCGGCTTGCCGGTGGAGCCTGACGTATAGATCACGTACACCAAATCGGTTGAGCGGTTAACAGATTCCGGGTTCTTCTCGCATTCTTCTCCTGTAAGCTCCATCCCCTCCATCAGCAGATCTTCGATAGCGATCAGCTCGCGATTGGCTCCGTGCGGACGAAGGCGGTCCAACTGATCCCGCTGGGTCAGCAGGATAGATGCCCCGCTATCCTCCAGCATGAATCCCAGCCGTTCTTCCGGGTCCTCTGGATGTAGCGGCAGATACGCCCCGCCTGCCTTCAAAATCCCCAGCAGGCCGACGATCATCTCCAGCGATCGATGAACTGCGATGCCCACCATCTGGTCGGGCCCGATCCCTTTCTTCCGCAGGACGTGAGCCACCCGATTCGCTTGGGCATTCAGCTCCCGGTACGTCAATTGCCGATCTTTGTATAGGGCTGCCGGATGTTCCGGTGTTCGCTCCACCTGCTCCTCAAACAATTGATGAATCGTCTTCTCCCTTGGATAAGGCGCAGCCGTCCCGTTGAATTTCTTCAAAATTAATTCTTTTTCTACCGCTGTTAACAAATCGGTATCACCTATGGTTTGTGTGCTATTAGCTACAAACGACCTTAGCACCACCACCATATGATCCAAGAAGCGTTCGACAGTGTCCTTTTGGAACAAAGCACTGTTATACTCCAAATTCAAATGAAGGTAGCTGCCTGTTTCTTCCGCACTCAAGGTTAAATCAAATCGGGATACACCTGGATTGAACGGAAACGGTTTGAATTCCAACCCACTAGATTGTAGCGGCTGTCCTTTTGTATTTTGCATGACAAACATGGTGTCGAAGATCGGGCTTCGGCTCACATCTCTCCGCAGCGCAAGCTTTTCGACCAATTGCTCAAAGGGATATTCCTGATGCTCAAAAGCAGATAAAACCGTTTCCTTAACTTCGTCCAGAAAAGCTGAAAGACTCTTCTCCGCTGAAGGGCTAGTACGCAGTGCCAACGTATTGACAAACATGCCGACGATCTTTTCCGTATCTGGATGTCTTCTCCCAGCAACCGGTGTACCGATGACAATGTCGTCTTGTCGTGCATGCTTGGACAAAACAACGTTATATACAGCCAGTAAAATCATGAACAATGTACTTTGAGTTTCAGCTGCAAGTTTGTGAAGTGGCTCTGTTATATCATCGCCCAGGATTCGGGATACTGTGTTACCTTCATAGCTTTGAATAGACGGTCTTGGGAAATCCGTTGGTAGCTCCAGTACAGGCGGCTCATGTTTAAAGAGATCCAGCCAGTAGGATTCCTGCTCTTTAATAAATCCATAATTTATTTGCTCATTATGCCAGTTAGCATAATCTTTGTACTGAACGGATAGAGGCGGAAGCGCCTGTCCATCATATGCTTTTACAAATTCATCCATAATAATAGACATAGAAACGCCGTCCGAAATAATATGGTGTAAATCAACCAGCAGCATATTTTTGTTCTCTGCCAACGGGATCAGCTCGCCTCTTAATAAAGGGGCACGACTCAGGTCAAACGGTTGGACGAATTCACTTAGCACCGTTTCTATATGCTGTTCCTCTGAATCCTCTTTGCTGGTCAGACTATGAATTTTCAACTCAAATTCTACTTCGTCATGTACGCTTTGAACCGGCTCTCCGTTGATCCATGAGAAAGAAGTGCGCAATGCTTCATGCCTGTGAATCAGAGTGTTGAAAGCCATTTTCAACCGTTCCTGATCCAGATGGCCTTGAACGAGCATGACAGAAGGCATATTGTAAACCAGTTCCGCTCCTTCAAGTTGATGCAATATCATCTGACGTCTTTGCGAGGAGGAAACTGGATAATAGGTTTGATCAGAAAGTAGAGCAATTTCAGTAAATGTACCTGCCCCTCTCCCGATTGTACGTTCAATGAGTTTGCTCATGCTTTCCACAGTTGGGTACTCAAATATTTCACGCATAGGCAACTCGACCTGGAATTCTCGAATAATTTTTCCGATCAGTATTGTAGCCTTCAGCGAATGTCCACCCAGTTCAAAAAAATGGCTGTGTATACCTATGGGGCTCACATGCAGAATATCCTCCCACAAACGTACTAGACGAGTTTCTGTATCTGTACGAGGAGCTACAACCCCCTGCTCCCGAATCACATGATGGGGCTCAGGAAGCGCTCCTCGGTTCACCTTTCCATTAGGCGTAAGAGGTATCGTAGCCATCTGTATCAGATGAGCAGGTACCATATACAAGGGCAGAGACGCTTTCAAAAAAGATCGTATTTCCTGTGTTAAGAGTTCATGGTCCGAAACAATATAAGCGCATAAATACGTTTCGTCCTCTTGGTCTTTTCTAGATAGAACAACGGCTTCTCTGATGTCATGATGAGAGAGCAGGACCTTTTCAATTTCTCCAGTCTCAATACGATATCCACGGATTTTCACCTGGTGGTCTGTTCTTCCGAGATACTCCACATTGCCGTCGGGGAGCCACTTTGCCAAGTCCCCTGTCTTATACATGCGCTCTCCGAAAACGAAGGGACTATCCGTGAATCTTTCGTCCGTTAGATCGGGTTGATTAATGTAGCCTAGGGCTACTCCTGTGCCAGCAATATGAAGTTCCCCCGGAATACCAACAGGAAGCAGTCTCCTCTCCTGATCCAAAATGTACAACCGGGTATTGTCAATAGGCTTACCAATTGGAATACTCTGCAAATCATCTCCGTCCGGGCAATCAAACCATGTTGCATCCACTGTTGCCTCCGTTGGTCCGTATAAATTATGCAGAGTTGTGCCATTCGGCTTTCGAAGCAGAGTATTAAACCGTCTGGCTTGCTTTACTGTTAGTGCCTCCCCGCTAGCGAAAACTCGTTTAATACTGCTGAGTTTCCCCTCTGCTTGGTGCTGCTCAACATACTCCAAAAAAACAGACAACATGGAAGGCACAAAATGAAGGGTTGTAATTTTCTGTTCTGCCACCGTGTCCACCAGTAGCTTGGGATCCTTCTCCCCATCAGGCGGAAGAAAGTAGACTGAAGCTCCGGCTATAGCCCACCAAAATAGTTCCCATACAGAAACATCAAAGGTGTAAGGCGTTTTCTGTAAAATGATATCGTCCACACCAATCGGATACTTTTTTTGCATCCAATGAAGCCGATTCACTATAGAGGTGTGACGAATCATAACTCCTTTAGGCTTACCTGTAGAACCGGATGTATAAATTACGTAAGCTAAATCTTCCGGCCCACTGTAAGGTTCAAGATTAGTTTTTTCAGTTGGCCAGTCTGCTCCGATCGCAAGCACGCTGATATTCGGTGAAATATCCTTTAATGTAGATTGGATTTCCTGTTGCACCAGCAAGATGGAAGCGCCGCTGTTACCCGCTATATATTGAATTCGCTCCAGAGGATCCTCTGGATTGATTGGCAAGTAAGCTCCCCCTGCCTTAAGAATAGCCATGATCCCGACTAACATCTCCGGTGAGCGATAGGCTGCAATCCCAACAATCTGGCCGGTTTGCATCCCTTTCATCCTCAAGACGCGAGCCAAACGGTTAGCCCGTTCGTTCAATTCCAGATAAGTTAGCCGCTCATCAGCGAATGCTGCTGCCAAACGATTCGGCGTCAGTGCCACCTGCTCTTCGAATAGCTGTTGAATCGTTTGACTTTGAGGATATAAGGCATCTGTATCATTAAAATCTCGCAGGATTCTGTGTTTTTCCTCGCCAGAAAGCAAATCAATATCATCCACATTCATATGCGGATTAGAAACTACCTGTTCAGCTATTTGTTTTAGGTGCAGTTCAATTCTTTCAATATCTGAAGCTTGATAAGCAATACTGTTATAGCCAAACTTAACTTTCAATTCTTTACCAGGAATGACTCCAATATTAAAATCATAATTCGTTTGCTCAAAGCCCTCGGTTTCCACAATTGAAACAAGCTGTTCTCCTTCACCACCAGCAAGCTCTTCAGTAATTGGATAGTTCTCGAACGCTATGATATGGTGGATCAAGCTTTTACCCAGTGGGGTTAGCATCTGAATATCAGCCAAGGATAGAAAATGGTACTTCCCCGATTCCATCATATTCTGCTGAAATTGCTTGATTATCTGGGAAAATGTTTGTGCTTCTTTATGACAAATACGTACAGGAATCGTATTAATAAATAATCCAACCATTTTCTCCGAGCCTTCCAGCTCAGCTGGACGGCCGGAAACAACGGAACCAAATACCACATCTTTGGTGTTATTGTATCTTTGCAGCAACAGACCCCATATCCCATGAAATACAGAACTTAAGGTTACCTGATTTTGTTGTGCTATCATTTCCAAACCACGGGTTAACTGCTCGTCCAAGGTAAAAATATGGTTGTTCAGCTTGTAGCTTCCATCCTCAGTTGACTTACTGCTAAGAGGTAAGCCACTTTGCTCTTCCACACCTGATAATTGTTGTTCCCAATAAGCAAGAGCTGTCTTCTTATTTTGCTGCCCTAACCAACTGATATACCGGCTATATGGAAATACTGCGTCCAATTCTGGCTTCTTCCCGAGGGAATAAGCTCTGTAAATTTGGAACAGATCCTTCGCAATTGTACCAATACACCAGCCATCCATAATGATGTGATGAAAGCTTAGAACCATTTTGCAGCTTGTATCACTTAATGCAAGAACACTTATCCGAATAAGGAGATCCTTTTCCAGATCAAAACGCATTTTCCGATCATTAATCGTAAAATTATCAACATATAAACGTTGTTCTGCTTCATTTAATTCCGTAATGTCTCTATAATCAATCGTTGCCTCTTTATTAGCCAGCACGACTTGTAACGGTTGGTCTGTTTCTTTATAAACAAACACAGTCCGTAACACATCATAACGGTCAATTAGGGTTTGGAAGCTTTCATTCAGCGTCTCTGCATTCAACCGTTCATTTAAGGTAATGACCGTTTGATCAAAATATGCTTCTGAGTGCTCGTCTAAAATGGAGTGATATAGAAGCCCCTCCTGCATGGGTGTCAATGGATAAATGTTTTGAATGAGTGCGTTTCTCATACGGCTCACCACTTTGCTACAAGTTTAGTTTGTTACTTAAAAGTTGGGACAGGTTCTGAAACTCATCGATTGACAATTTGTCATAGAGAAAATCAGTTGGACTTTGTTCCGTTACTTGTTTGCTGCAGCAATGGTCAATTAGATTCGTCAAATGTTTTTGGAATAAAAACAATATTCGTTCAATGGTTTGTTGCTGGTATTCTTGCTTGTTATAGTTGCATGTAATAATTAACTGTTCATTCTCATTAATAATGCAGTTGATATCTAACGCTACGGATCTTTCCGTAAAGGGACTAGCCTCTTCTCCTGAGGAAAATTTAGAAAGTGTAAATACATCTGTATCTAGTTCCGTATCAAAACGCCCCATATAATTAAAGGCAATTTCAGGAGCGACTTGAAAGGCAGTCACACCAGACTCATTCACTTGAGCATAGTTTAATACCCCATACCCAAAGCCCTTGTTCGGTATCCTTCTAAGGCTATCTTTGATGTTCTTAATCTGATATGAAAGATCATGCGCATTGTCCACTTCCAGTAAAAATGGATACATTGTTGTGAACCAACCAACGGTTCTGGAAATGTTCATTTCCTGAAACACTTCTTCTCGCCCATGCCCTTCAAGATAGATCAACACACGAGACTGCTGAGTCCATTCTTTGATACTTAATCCAAGAGCAGTGAGCAAAATGTCATTAATTTCAGTATTGTAGGCCTGGTGCACCTGTTTTAATAATTTACTAGTGTTCTCATTATCAAGTGAGACACTTACATTTTCGCTATCACGCAACATATTGGTTTCATAGGAGTTATCTTTAGGTAACGTTCCAGACTCGGTTTGCTCCAGCTGTGTCCAGTATTCCAGTTCTTGTGCCAGCTCCTCGCTTGTTGCATATTGGCTTATTTCTTGTGCCCAAGAGCGGTACGAATCTGTTTTGTCTGGCAAGAGTAGTGCTGCCCCCTGCTGATATTGCTGATAAAGGGACGTAAAATCTTGTAAAATAATTCTCCACGAAACCCCATCAACTACCAGGTGATGAACCGCAATGAGCAGGTGATCTCCCTCAACAGTCCGGAATAATCCCAGCTTCATTAAAGGGCCGGTTGTGAGATCGAAGCTACTTTGAATAGCCGTTGCTTCTTGCTCAATCCATGCTTCTGCTGGTAGACCTTCAGGCAGTGATTTTATCGCCAAGGATAGTGGTTGATTGTTTAGCCCTTCATTGTATTGAACGATGCGATCTTCTCTCTGACAGAATGTCATTCTTAAGGCATCATGCTGTTTAATGATGCAGTCAAATGCAGCCACAATCCCTTGCTCATCAAAACCGTCTTCAGAAAATAGCATGACGGACTGATTAAAATGCTGAGGACTTATCTTCTGTAGATGGAAGAATCGCTGCTGTATTGGCGTTAAAGGCAGCTCTCCCTCAATAGCTTCCTGACTAATCTTCCGACGGATTACCTTAACGAATGGGCTCAATTGTCTAATCTGAGGGTACAAAAATAATTCTTTAATGCTTAGCTTGTAGCCATGTGTGTTCAAACGCGAGACGATTTGCAGACCCTTAATAGAGTCTCCGCCCAAATCAAAGAAGTTGTGAGTTGCACTCACGCCTGTTACGGCAAGCACTTCCTCCCATATTTGGGCCAGCAATACTTCAGTCTCACCTGTTGGTTCCACATACTCCACTTCTAAGGCACCGCTCCAGTCAGGTTCAGGTAATGCTTTACGGTTAATCTTTCCGCCAGGTGTAATGGGGATCACGTCAAGCGGAACATACACCGAAGGTATCATGTAATCAGGAAGCTCCTTAGCCAACTGCATTTTGATATGATCCGTATCTAATCGATTAGCTGAAACCACATACGCGCATAAATAAGAACTTCCCTTATTCTCTTTGACCATTACGACAGTTTCCTGAATATCAGCTATGCCTAAAAGATGATATTCAATTTCACTAAGCTCAATCCTATAGCCGCGAATTTTGACCTGAAAATCGGATCTACCCAGGAAAGCAATGTTACCGTCAGGCAAGTATTTAGCTAAATCTCCTGTTTTATAGAGCTTTTCATAGCCAGGCATTGAATAAGGATTATCTATAAAGCTAGCCTTCGTTTTAGTCGGATCATTCAAATATCCAATCCCAAGTGGTGTACCTGCAATATGCATTTCTCCTGCGATTCCTACGGGAACCCTTTTTAGTCCAGGGTCCAATATATAAATCTTGGTATTGGCAATTGGCTTTCCGATAGGAATTCTGTCTTCATCTCCTGTCACTCGATAAGCAACACAGCCTATACTTGCCTCCGTTGGACCATACAGGTTCGTGATTTGAACATGAGGAAAAATGGTTAAAAACGTATGAACCGTCGATGGCGTAATTTCTTCACCACCAAGAATAACTTGTTGAAGAGAATCCAATTGCTTGGTTCGATTTGAATTTTGGTCCAACTGGTTGACAATAGCATTAAATACGGATGGAACGAAGTCTGTAAAAGAAATACGCTCCTGTTCAATGATATTCGTCATGTACGTAGCATCCACGGTCATGCCTGTTTCCGGCAACACGGTCGTTCCACCGTTCATTAATGGCCAAAACAATTGCCATACCGCGCTGTCGTATACATGATGAGTCGTCTGGAGAACACTTTGTGCAGCCGATGTTCCAAAATAGTCGTTCATCCATAGAAAACGATTGGTGATTCCTTTATGGGCAGCAATAACCCCTTTTGGTTTGCCAGTTGAACCCGAAGTAAAGATTACATAGATTGGTGATTCCATATCTACATCTACTGCCGGGTTACTGATAGCGTTACTCCTCTTTTCGACTACAGAGCAGTCTATAACTAGATACTCTTCAGCATTTATTTCTGAACTGATAGGTGTACTTGGATTGACCAATAGGGTAGAACTTCCCAAATCCTGCAGGGCGCTCTGTAAGCGGTCAATAGGCCACTCTGTATCAAGAGGCGAAAAAGCAGCACCTGTTTTCATAACAGCCAGTATGGATACTACCAGTTCCAAGCTCCGTTCCATGAGTATAGGCACATAACTTCCAAGTCCAATTCCTCTAGCCAACAAATTGCTTGCTATCGCGTTCGCCTGATCATTTAACTCCTTGTAGGTCAGCACCTGATCTTGATAGATAACAGCTTTAGCATCCGGTCTTCTATCAGCCTGCTCCTCAATATAATGATGTATGGGTCTTGGCTGTGGATAAGCTGTATGAGTGCTGTTATACCGTTCCTCCATAGCAGCCGCTTCTGTTGCGCTTAGAAGATTAATATCAGTCAATGCCATATCAGCGTTTTGGACTACTTCCTCCAATACATTCAGGTAATGCTCGACGAGAAGCTCAATTGTTTCTTTTTTATACAGTTTTGTACTGTACTCAAATTCCAGATGAACTCTCCCAGCCTTTTGTTCGGCATTCAGTACAAGATCGAATTTGGAAATACCCGTTTTGAACGGATATAGCTCAAAATTAAGGTTATCGGCTTGCCACTGCTGTGCATCCGTATTCATAAAGGAGAACATCGTGTCAAACAACGGATTTCGACTCAGGTCTCTCTTGATGGACAGCTTATCAACCAGTTCGGCAAATGAATACGATTGATTTTGCAGAGCTTGCAGCGTGTTTTCTTTTACTTCGTTCAAAAAGGTTTTGAAGCTCTTATGACTAGCCGGATGGTTTCGAATAGCCAGGGTATTTACGAATAACCCTACGATCCCATTGGTATCTGCATGCGTTCGTCCAGATGTTGGAATGCCGATTACGATATCTTCCTGTCCCGCATATTTCCCCAGCAGCACATTATAGGCAGCAAATAGAAGCATAAAGAGTGTGCTATCTGTTTGAATACACGTGAGATTCAACTGTTCTATAAGCTTTTCGGACAGTTCGACTTTCACCATATCTCCAACAAAACTCTGCAATTGTGGCCGCTGATAGTCTGTAGGAAGATCTAGTACGGGAAGTTCTCCTTTATATTGATCAAGCCAATACTGTTCTTGCTTTGCATGAATTTCTGTATTCGATCTGAGCCAAGCAGAGTAATCTTTGTATTGAAGCGGTAAAGCGGGAAGTTCTTCTCCCTTGTACAGCTTGTTCCATTCGTTAATAATAGTGTCGATAGAAGTACCGTCAGCTATCAAATGGTGCATATCAATAAGAAGCATAAATTTATCACGATCCATTTGAAGAAGCTCTGCCCGAAATAGTGGGGCTTTACCAACATCAAAAGGACGGATGAAATTATGGATCAATGTATCTATGCCCTTTGGCGTAATATCACCAGCAGCCCGGGCAAAGCCAAGTTCAAAGCTTACCTCTGGTTGTACAAATTGCACCGCTCTATCATCCACGTATCCGAACGAGGTCCGAAATGCTTCATGCCGGGCTAATAATTGTTCAAAGGTACGCTCCACTCTTCTTCGATCTACATGACCTTCGATCATCAATGCTGCCGACATGTTGTAAGCCACACCCGTCTCATCTAGCGGTAGCACGGCCAACAATCTGGATTGTGCTGGAGAAACCTCATAATAAGCTCCCTCAGTCACTGCCTCAATTCGTTGGTAATCTGTGGGTTTGGCAGCAAGAATCTTCTTGGAGAGCGCTTCGATTGTTGGTGCCCCAAATATATCTTGAGTTGAAATTTCGATATGAAAGACCTCGTTGATTTTCGCAGTCAACAGGGTCGCTTTCATCGAGTGCCCACCTATTTCAAAAAAATGATCGTGTATACCAATCGGAGAAATCTCCAGCAGATCCTGCCACATTTCGATCAATAGCTGCTCCGTTTCATTATTGGGCCCAACGTGCTGTAATTCTTTGCTAGAATGCTCCCCTGGTTCAGGTAATGCACTTTTACTAACTTTGCCGTTTGCTGTCAGCGGCATCGCATCCAACAAGAATACATGGGCTGGTACCATATAATGAGGCAGGCTTGACGACAGATAGTCTTTCAAAACATCTACTGTAACCGATTCCCGCAAAACGGCATAAGCGCATAAATACGGATTGTCATCTGTTCCTTTAATCACTACTGCTGCCTCTTTTACCGCTCTATGAGCCAACAATGTGCTTTCAATTTCACCTGGCTCAATCCGGTAGCCCCTGATTTTAACTTGTTGATCTGCGCGGCCAAGATACTCTAGCGTTCCGTCAGGTAACCATCTCGCTAAATCTCCTGTTCTGTAGAGCTTCATATTGTCCAAATAAGGGTGTGGGATAAATTTCTGCGCCGTAAGCTCAGGACGATTACGATATTCTCGCGCAATTCCTTTACCCCAAACGCATAATTCTCCTGAAAGCCCTATTGGCCGCAACTGCAAGTATTGATCCAGAATGAGAACGCCCGTATTAGGAATCGGCTTTCCAATACACCCCACTTCTTCAGGCCCCATATCTCGTAACATCGTTGTAACTACACTATTTTCTGTTGGACCATACTCATTGAACAATTGAATGCCAGGATGTTTGGCTTGGCTGGCTTCTATCAACCGTTTCGTTGCTTTCTCACCGCCTAACGTTACAACCTTGAGAGACTTGGCTTCATCTGGAGTCAGACCCTCTATAATAGACATGTACATAGAAGGAGTGCACACGAGATGTGTAATATGATTTGATAAAATTAAGGTCTTCAGAGCCGATAATTCACTCAGTTCCTCATTCGTAGGCAGCACTACCGTACTTCCAGACAGCAGCGGAGTAAAAAAGGCACCCACAAAAGCATCAAATGAGCTAGACAGCATTGGCAGGATACGGTCTGCTGCTTCTAGTGCATATTCATTTATTCTCCAAGATAACGTATTTAATATCGCTCGATGCTCAATACAAACTCCTTTAGGAGTACCCGTTGAGCCCGATGTATAGATCACATATGCCAAATGACTTGAATCCGATTCCCACTTTGAAGACAACTTGCTTTCTGTTTTATACCACTCATCATCGTCCATATTTAGGACTAAACCTTCATAAGTAGTAGCATTGTAATTAGATGAGTCATTCAACAACAGGAGAGCAGCCCCGCTATCCTCAAGCATAAAGTGAATTCGTTCTTCTGGATAAGAACTGTCGATTGGAAGATAGGCGCCACCGGCTTTTAAAATAGCCAACATACCAACGGCCAAATCTAATGAACGGCCCGCCATTAAGCCGACTACAGTTTCTGCCCCTACTCCCCGCTTCATTAATGCCCTCGCCAGCTGATTTGATTTCTCGTTCAGCTCTTTATAAGTAATCACATGTCCCTGATGAACTACAGCTACATGATCCGGACTTTTGAGAGCTTGCTCTTCGAATTGCAAGTGCAACGTTTCTTGTTTCTCCACTATAGATGAAGAGGACAGATCAAAAGTGTTAAAGCCGTGTATTAGCTGCAACTTCTCTTCCTCAGGTAACCATTCCAACTTCCCAATCTCGCTCCAAGGTTGTTCTAAAATGGAGCGTAATATTTGTATATAGAGGCTAGCAAGGCGATCAATCGTTTCTGATCGGAACAATTGGGTACAATAATTGAAGCGTAAGGCTAGACCCTCCTGCCATTCGTCAGCACTTAGTACCAAATCGAACTGGGAAATCCCTGGATTGAATTCACTTGGATGAAATTTTACTCCATTGGCTTCAAGAGAACTCATTTCAAAATTCTGCATGACAAACATCGTATCAAACAAAGGATTGCGTCCTTGGTCACGGCGGATATCCAGTCTCTCAATCAATGCTTCAAAAGGATAGTCTTGATAATCCATAGCTCGCAGAGTCGTTTCCTTGACCTCTTGCAAAAACGAATGAAAACTCCGCTGAGGAGACGGGCGGTTCCGCAAAGCTAACGTGTTAACAAACATTCCTATCATCGTTTCCGTGTCCGGATGCTGGCGTCCTGCCACCGCTGTTCCTACAATAATATCTTCCTGACCCGTATACTTTGCGAGCAGTATATTGTAAGCCGCAAGCAGGATCATAAAGGCCGTAGTCCCCGTATTTTTGGCAAGTTTCTTTAATTCCTCTGTCATTGCTGAAGTGATGTTATACGACAATACAGCCCCTTCGTAGCTTTGATGTAATGGTCTAGGGAAGTCCGTAGGCATTGCCAGTACAGGTAATTCTCCGTTCAAAACATTTTTCCAATAATGTTCCTGTTCAAACAAACGGTTGCTGGTATATTGTTCCTTTTGCCATGCAACAAAATCTTTATATTGAATTTGGATCGGAGCTAACATTTCACTCCGATACAGCTGTACGAGTTCATTAAGGAAAATGGATAACGAAAGCCCATCTGCAATACTGTGATGCATATCCATGACCAACATATGTTTATTAGCTTCAAAGCGGAACAATTCTGCTCTGAAAAGTGGCCATTGGCGCAGATCAAACGGACGGACAAACAATCGACTCATCTCGTCTGCATCTTTCTCCAATATTTCTGTGACTTTGATTTCAAAAGCCGGCTCATCATGAATGACTTGTACAATTTCGCCATCCACGATATTAAAAGAAGTACGAAATGATTCATGACGCCGAATCAAATCCAGGCAAGCCTTCTGAAGACGGGGGATGTCTAGATCCCCATCAATACGCACCTGGCCCGTAATATTGTAAGCTGTACCTATCCCCATATCCTGCAAGACAAACATACGTCTTTGGGCATCGGATACTGCATAATGCGTACATTCTTCGAGCTTTTTAATAGAAACGGCTGTACCTTGTTTGGCTCCTTCGATCACCTTGGTCAAGGCCGAAACTGTCGGTGAATGAAAAAGTACATTCAAGGGGATTCGTTTGCCAAACTCTTGATGAACTCGGGCAAGCAAGAGAGTCGCCTTCAACGAATCTCCTCCTAGATCAAAGAAATTGTCATCAGATCTAACACGATTCAATCCCAGCACCGTTCCCCAAATTTCCCCTACTTTTCTCTCCGTGCTACTAACTGCCTCAACAGGTTCTTTGCTAACAGCTTGTTTCATAGTAGAAAGTTGCGACAAATCTACATATCCCTGCGAATTTAAGGGCATGTTTTCAAGCTGAATGATCTGTTGAGGTACCCATTGGTCTTGCAAATGATTTCGCAATTGCTTGCGTAGGATTTCCTCTATTCCATCATTAAGACTCGTAACATATGCAACCAAATGGGTGTCTGCTCTGTCCTCTGTACTCTGAACTATCACTTGGCACTCGCTAATTTGTGGAATAGCGGTAATAAATCGTTCAAGCTGTTCAGTATATATGGCATGTCCTTTTATATAGGCTCGCTTCTGAACAGGTCCTAACAGTCGCAATTCACCGTTGGCTGTTCGCAAAGCCAGGATTCCTGTCGGTAAATATACTGAATTTTCGGAACGAGATTCGTTTTCCTGTACTACATGCAATTCCCCGATCGTCCCCACAGGTGCAGGTTGCAGATAATGATCCAGTAAATAGATGGCTCTTGGTGAATCGTTGTCCGTGATGCCGCTGGATTCGAGTTCCACATAGTCCCTGTAGTTTTTAACCCCATATTTCAGTTCATCCTGATTTAAGAGGGAGATATCTACAAAATCCCGTTCCTGCCCATCAGCAATCGTATTCAGGATGTGTAAAAAATACTCTGCCCAAATCTGCATTGTTTCCGGTGCGGCCAAGCTGGCTTTAATATCAAAATCAAACCAAAGCTCTCCCTCGACCTCTATCACATTGAGAAACATGTCATATTTGGAGTACAGGATCGGCGTCGGTATCAATTCGACGTCCAGTCCATGAAAATGGAATTTCTGCATTGGTCGATCCATATTGAAGATGACATTCATCTCAGGTATCCGTATGTTCTCAATACGCTCAATCAGATCAGCAAAAGAGTAGCTTTGAAGCGGTTCGACCTCCTGCATGACTTGCTTAACTTGTGCCATATACTTAAATAAAGAATCTTTACTGGTAATATGGCTCACAATCGGCAGCATGTTAACACAGTTACCGATCAAATTAATTTGTTCCATTCTAGACTGTCCAGAGGTAGGAATACCTACTACTATCGTTGTGTTTCCAGTTAAGCGGTGCAGAAACACCTTATATGCACTCAGCAGTGTAACAAACAGGCTGTTACCCGCTTTAATGCTAAGCTTTTTCAACTTTCTCGCCAGCGTACTGTCTGCCCGAATATTTATTCTTCTTCCTCTATACGATGGTTTCTTCATGCCACCGTCCTCAGACGGAATGTCCATGGCGACAGGGACGGAATCCAATGTCCGTGCCCAGTAAGAAACTGCCTTACTCACTCCTGCATGTTCTAGCTCCAACTGTTGCCAAGCCTGAAATTCTCTGAATTTTGGCGGTACAGGCAACGTGACTATATTTTCACCTTTGCAGAAAGAAGTGTAGGCTTGCTCCCATTCACGGATAAATACTGCCATCGACCAACCATCAGCAACAATGTGATGAAATGTGAACACCACAATATGTTCTTCCGGTTGTAAACGTAAAATGTGAGTTCGGAACAGCGGATCTTTGGACGTCAAATCAAACGCCCTTTTTCCCTCTTCCTCAAACCATTGCTTGACCTTTTCTTCGTGCTCTGATGGAGGAGATCCTGAGAAATCACTCAGTGAGATGACCACATTCACGTTGTCAAGAACATGCTGTTCTTCGCCATCGAGGTCAATAACCGTCCGTAGCGAATCATGCCGGTTCACAATTGCTTGAACTGAACGTTTTACAGTATCAAGCTGCAGTTGCCCCTGCATCCGTAAGGCTGCTATTTCATTGAATGCAGTGGATGAATCACTTCTGGATTGCGTAGCAAACCAAATTTGCTGCTGCTCCTTTGTTAAAGGGAACGATGAGGATTCGATGGGAACCACATTATTTTTTCGGTTTCCATTTCCATCCGGTGATGGCGTATTGTCAGGTAAGAATCCCCCTTTTCTCAATTCCTCCACGCTTTCCTTTACAGCCTGTGTAATTAGTTGAAGGTCCCCATCTGTATGAGCAGTCGATAAAAAGCAATTGCGACCTTCCCAAATGTAAATTCCCTTGTCAATCAGCAGATGGAAAAAGAGCTCAATGTCGCCAAACGAAACAAACCGGAATAGTGAGCCATAGTTCACCATGTGGATAGGTACACTATTTTGTTTAAAATAAGTATTCAGCTCTGCTACCCATTCGTTGGTTCTTCGGTTCAGTTGTTCCTGAAGATTCGGCCCTTCAGACTTCAAATATTTCAAAGTCGCTAGAGCCGTGTGCATGGTCAGCGGATGTGTGCAGAAAGTACCGCCTACAAATGTTTTAATATTCGTATTTTCCGGATAGGAGTCGTCTCCGAACGACCACACACCTCCATCTACAGTGTCCATAAACTCTGGGCTTCCGGCGACAATGCCAACAGGCATACCTCCACCCGCCACTTTTCCGTAAGTAACTAGATCAGCTTTAATTCCAAACCAGGCCTGAGCACCTCCTGGATGAATTCTAAATCCTGTAATTACTTCATCAAAAATAAGTGCCGTTCCCGAATTTGCTGTGATCTCGCGAATTTGCTTCAAGAACTCCTTTGGTTGCAAATCCGGTCTGCGACTCTGTACAGGCTCAACCAATACGGCAGCAAGTTCATGTGCATAATGTTTGATAGCTTTTATAGAATCCGGGTGATTATAAGGGAGTACAATAACATCCTCCATCATGCTCGAAGGAATTCCCGGTGCCATGGGCAAAGCCTCTCCCCCGCTTGAGTTCGGATCGGACACAGCCAGTACACCATCGAACGTTCCATGGTAAGAACCAGCAAACAGCACTATTTTGGAGCGTCCTGTAGCCGCTCTAGCCAAACGTAAAGCGACCATAACAGCTTCTGACCCCGAATTATAAAAGGCAACCCGCTCCACACCTGTCAGCTCGCTAATCAAGGCAGCAACTTCACCTGCTGTATTTGACATAGGGCCGATCGAAGGCGTACGGTCGTGCACATTGCTCCGCAAAGTATCGGTTAGCCAAGCTGGGTTATGACCCAGTAAATGAACCCCGAAGCCCATAGTTAGATCAATGTACTCATTCCCATCTACATCCCATATCCTTGAACCCGAAGCGCTCTCTGAAATGATAGGATATACGATTTCTTTCCAATAGGACCGGAACCCAGACACATGACGATTATTAGCATGAACCAATCGACTATCCTGTGTGTATTTCTTGGACCCGCGGGTTCGTTGAGTATATCGTTTAATAAAACGCTGTAAGAAATCATTTTGCCGCCCACTGTATCCACTTTCCTCACCGATCAGTAGAGGTTGATAGGGTACAAAGGGTTTGGATTCAGTAGTTGTATTCACTTTAATTGTAGAAGTGATAGGCACGTCAGTTGCCACAGCATGCAGAGTTGTAGGCTGAACACTGACTGTGTCTTTGTTTGTTGTTAACGGTGCTGCCTGAATAGTTCCTCCTTGACCACCACCAAGCATCTCTAGTTGTTTGGTCAACACTTGAGTAAGCCCAAGCTGTTGGTTGTTCAGTAATTCAATTTGTTGAGAGAGTAACTTTTCCAGGCCACCAAACTCGGACGAAGACTTTGTAGCAACCGTATTTTCTGGATTGACTTCTGTCCGATCAGCGACCGTACTTAGAGCATCAGCAGCCGCTACCGATTGGGTGGTATATGTCAAATCTGAAATAAACGTTGTTAGACGATCCAGGTTTGTAACACTTTCAAAGAAGTGGTTCATGGGAACATCCACATTAAATTGTTCTCTAATTTCTTTTTGAACTTGAACTAGCATAATTGAATCCAAGCCCATTTCGAGAAAATGCATCTGTTCATCCAGTTGTTCCACCGTAAAACCGGAAACTTTACTGATTACATCTTTTAATACTTTGGAAATCTTCGCTGTGTAGTCTAGCTGATCTGTAGCTTGCAGTTCTTTTGGATACGCGGACTCCATACTTTTCTCCTCCCTGCCTACGTTACTTATCTGCACTACTTTTGGAGTAAACCAGCAACGATTTCGTTCAAAAGGGTACAAAGGCAGCGACTGGATTATTTTGATATCATCCGCATAAAGCGCTTGCCACGGAATAGCCATACCTTTGACGTACAGTTCACCCAATTGGCGTAGAGCGTGAATATCTGTATGTGCACTTGCTCTAATGGCTGTAATCAATCGACCTACCGTATCATCTTTTTTCCGTTTATGATCAACGCTCTGTTTATGAGAACCTATATACATATCAGGTGCATTCTCTTGTTTGTTCCCGGAAGTCCATCGCTTCAACTTGTGTAATAAATCCTCTGGACTGGAAGTAATAACTGCTAATTTATGTTCCATATGAGCTCTGCCGATATGTGTGGTATAGCACATCTGCTCCAAGGAAACCGCTGGATTTTGGCGTAAATAGTCCACATATCCCTCAACCAAATGATGCAGACTTCGCTCATTTTTTGCAGAAACCGTAAAAAGATGAATGCCATCCGGCGTGTTTACAGAATCATCATCTGTCCGCGTTTCTATAAACTCTTCCATAACAACATGAGCATTTGTTCCACTGAAACCAAAAGAACTTACTCCGCAGCGAAGTGGGGCATCATTTGAACTTAAATCCGCTACTTCTGTCGTTAAATAAAACGGCGACAATTCAAAATTAATACGGGAACTAGGCCTCTTAAAATGAACCAACGGAGGATTCTTCCTCGTTTGCAGCATCAGAACTGCTTTAATAAGACTGGATATTCCTGCTGCTTCAAATAAGTGACCAATATTGGGTTTGACAGAACCGATTGCACAAAATTGTTTTTTATCCGTATATTTTTCAAAGGCTTGTGTCAATCCCGCGATCTCAATAGGATCCCCCAGTTTAGTTCCCGTTCCATGAGCTTCGATAAATGATAGAGTTTCCGGGTGAATAGCCGCATCATTCCAAGCGGCCTCTACCACTTCTGCCTGTGCGGAAGGACTAGGTGCAGTAATACCTACCGTTGTACCATCCTGATTCACCGCACTTCCTTTAATCACAGCATAAATACGATCTCCGTCTTGCAATGCTTGATCGAGAGGCTTCAACAGGACCGCTGCAACCCCTTCTCCCACACCTGTTCCATCCGCCTCTGCATCAAAGGTACGAGCTCTGTAATTTGGCGATTCCATATCTAGTCCCAGCTTCACTGGCAATAGCATCGTTCGGATTCCTCCAGCGATCGCCATCTTGCAATCCCCCGTCGCTAACGCCTTACAAGCCATATGAATCGCGACAAGTGAAGAGGAGCACGCCGAATCTACTGTTACTGCTGGACCTTTTAAATTAAGAAAGTACGAAATCCGACTTGCCAGCACTGACGGCAAATTTCCAACAATATACTGGTGAAATTTGTCCGGTTCTCCTTTAGAGAGCATCCGCTCATAATCGTAGCCCACTTTTGAGAAGCCGACGTAAACTCCTACCTTTTGTCCATGAATCCGATCCCCTGCATAGCCCCCATCCTCAAGTGCATGCCATGCGGTCTGAAGGAATAATCTCTGATTTGGGTCCATATAGCTTGCTTCCACAGGACTCAGCTTGAAGAACGCATAATCAAATTTATCAATTTCTTCTAGGAAGCCGCCTTCTATAAACTCTTCTTCTCCCTTCCTTTGATCCACAACTGATAAATAATCGATGGCGTCTTGCTTACGTTGAGAGCTTAAGTTCCCGATACAGTCATCGCCCTGAACAATATGATCCCAATACTGTGACACAGATGAAGAACCAGGTAAGTCCAAAGAAAGCCCAATAATAGCCACGTCCTTGCTATGATTGTGATCCGTATCATCTGTAGGAATATGCTGTTGTTCAGAATCGGCAGGGCTCGCTAAAAATTCTGCCAAGTGAGCTATTGAGGGGTGATCAAACAAATCGGTAACTGCAAGCTTAATCCCCAGCTGATTTTCAATTTTGTCTGTAATCTGAACCAGTTGTAGGGAATTGGCTCCTAAATCAAAATAGCTATCTCTCGTATCAACCTCTTCCCTAAGTAATACCTCGCAGCAAATATCGTGAAGTACTTTTTCGATCTCAAACGAATGTGTAGGCAATTTTTGATTTTTGTTTTCTTGCTCCATGATCCCTTTTAAAACTATCGAAGTCTCCTGATAATGTCCCGCTTCATACTGAGCCGCAAGCTTATACCTCTGTAACTTCCCACTGGTCGTTTTGGGCATTTGCTTAATAGGTATAATATCGTGAACCGCCCATCCTCCATGACGATACAAATGTTTTTTTAATTGAGATGCAATTGGAGAAAATTTTTCTATCGTCTTTTTGGATACGACAAATACCACAATTTCCTCTGATTCCATCCCATTTACACGAACTCCACACGCCGCCACACGATTAAGTTCGACTCCTTCTACTTCCTCAGCGATACGCTCGATGTCATGAGGGTAAACGTTCTGTCCATTTACAAATATGATATCCTTTGCTCTCCCTGTGACGACTAATTGACCTTCACGGAAGAACCCCAGATCGCCAGTTCTCACCCATCCATCTAACGTCAAAAGTTTGGATGTCGAATCTTCGTTGTTATAGTATCCTTTTGTAACATTTTCACCTTTGATTTGTATGTGCCCAATAACGCGATCCGCGACTTCTGCATCCTCGTCATCGCATATTCTGATTTCACAATAATCTAACGACTGACCGACCACAACAAATGGCAGAGCATTATGAAAAGTCTTGTCTACCTCCAAGACGGACTCTCCAATGTTTAAGTGCTTACGATCAACATAAACGGTTATATATTCAGTATCGATTGGCGGGATAGCAACTGCAACCGATGCTTCTGCTAAACCATATGATGTTCGCATAGTCGTTCTTTTTAATCCAAAAGGAGCTAATTTGTCAAGAAAGGTGTCACACAATTCAGGAGAGATAGGTTCAGCACCATTGATGATGGCACGGATCTTGGACAGGTTCCAGTTCTTCACTTTTTCAGGTTTGAAAAATTGCATGAAATACTTATATCCGAAGTTTGGCGATGAAATAATGCTTACTTGATGTTCACTAGCTTTTTTTATCCAAAGTACTGGCTGACGAATGAACAGCGAAGTTGGCATAATATACTGATTCACTCCAGCAACTAATGGGGTAATATGATTGTAAATTAAACCCATATCATGGGTTAGAGGCATCCACTGCAAGAACGAATCTTGCTCTGTGACGACTGTCCTATTTATAATTCCACTTGTGTTATGAATGAGATTATGATGTGTAAGGATGACTCCCTTAGGATCACCTGTGGAACCGGAGGAAAACTGAATAAATGCTATATCCTCCAATTGAGGGGTGTGTATCTTTGCAAAGGATTGCTTGGGTTGTTCATGGTCTTGAAGAAGTAATTGATGACGATGGCGAATGTTTTCGAATAGGTCATCTTGGTTGCTTTTCAATGTATATTTCTCAAGGTCTTTTAATATTTTGGGCTCGATAATTAAAAAAGGATCGTTAAGAACATCCCAAATTTTAAAAAGTTTCATTCTATGCTCATCATTGTTACCGATGCTGACAGGTACCGGAATCATGCCACCAAGAATGCAAGCCCAAAACGCTTTTACAAAATGGCGATTATTTTCTATTTGAAATACAATTTCTTGTCCCTGCTTAACTCCTGCATCCTGAAGATTCCCCAGAAATGCTAGAGCTTCCCAATATAAATCTTTATAAGTAAGTGTTGTTTCATTTTGATCCGATTCAATAAAAGTAATAAATTTATGATCACACTTTCCCCGTTCTGTAATAACATCAAGCAGTGTTTTGAACCTATTTGTATACATGCTATTCCCCCGTATATCGTAAGATTTATTAGCTTCCAGTTAATAAATTTACAATCTCCAACATCATTGATGGATCTTATTCAGAACATATTAAGAATCGTCTGTTGTTCTTGATCGGGCACTTGCTTGGTAGTGAGAATAGTACGAATGAGCTCTAACACCTCTGTATTAACCGCATTATAAACGGTGTCATTTTTATGACTTTGAAGTTGATTGATCCGATTTCGAATCTGCTGACTAGGGTAAACAACCCCCTCCATATGTTGTTTGTAATCCCCATTTCGATTTTGTGCAATAAGCGCTGCTGCAAAACCTTCCTCCAGACGCTCAAGTGTAACTTTGCGTGTAGTTTGCTGCTTACTTAGCCATTTGTCCACCTCTTTTAAAGAAGAACTGGTATTAACAGAAAAAGTGGAGATAGTCGGATATCTTTCTTTCATCAGCTGTCCAAGTACTTTTCTCGGACCTAATTCTAACGCAACGGTAATACCGTTCTGATATAAAAAATCCATCGTATCTGTCCAGCGTACGGGGCTTATCATTTGCTTGTACAGCAAGTCATAAATCGAGAATTCATCATGTGGTAAGGCTGTTACATTGGAAACAACCGGCCATCTTCCCTTACGTAGTGGGAATTTCTTTAGTTCTACGGCAAGTTTATCTGCTGCAGGCTTCATCAGAGTACTGTGAAAAGGCCCGCTTACTGTTAAATAGTTAACCTTACTATGTTCTAGACGCTTGATTTGCTCCACTATTCGAGCCATAGGTTCTGTATGTCCCGATAGCACGTACTGATTGTCCGAATTGTGACATGCAATAGATATAACATCACGATCCGTAGATATCTCTTGACATAAGCTCTCCAGAATAGAAGCAGAAACATTCGCAACAGCAGCCATAGTCCCTACCCCGTTAGCTGTAGCCTGCTGCATGAGCATTCCTCGTTTTCTCACGATTTGAAGTCCATCTTGAAAAGAGAAAAAACCGCTGCACACCAATGCTGAGTATTCTCCTAAACTATGCCCGGCTAACAGTTGAGGTTCCAGTTCCAGTATTTCTCTGCTAGCATAATATGCAGCAAGGCTGGCAGTAAGTAAGGCTGGTTGGGCATTCATGGTCTGAAGAAGCTCTTGGGGATCTCCCTCAAAACAAAGTTTTGAGAGTTTTACACCTAAGGTATCATCCGCTTCTTCGAATAAACGCTTTACCACATTAAAATTATCCCATAGTTCTTTACTCATTCCTACATATTGCGAACCCTGCCCAGGAAAAATAAAAGATACTTTATTCATCTGAAAACCATTCATCTGAAAACCTCTTCTCCAGTGAGCTTCCTGAATATGTGTACTTTTAAAATTTAACTTCTGTTGCAAGTTATAACCTTTGTAGTATTAAAGCAGAAATTTATGACCGACATAATTAATGAAAAAAGGAATCATTTAAAAATAAATTAAATCATATGTAATCACCGTGTACTAGCATTTAATCAGCTTGTATTAATAATTTATAAATCGTTATTCCAACCCATGTTCTACTCCTTTTACGAATTAAAATAACGATTTATTTCAACAAAGTCAATGAATAAGTCAACCTCCAAATGTTACATTTTTGTAAATAAAAGGTCGTAAAATGTAGAATTTTGTTGATTGTTATTACATAAAGTCGTTTTCTTGAAAGAATAGCTTTTTTCATTATTTTCACTACATAAAAATAAATAAAATTATTTATGCAATTGTTAAATATTTTTAAAAGATTGATATAAATACATTCTTATTACATTTTCACATTTATCCAAATTATGATAATACAATCTTTTTTTGAACCTTGCTCTTAAGCTCAGATTACTCTACATTTGAAAAAATAAATTAAAGACACGACATGAATCAGATGTCCTTTATTCCATAAAGTTGCTGCTTAAATCATAAATACGATGTAACAATTAAATAACTCGAATATAATTTTAGAAATATGCGCACGAAAAAAATCTACAGATTTTACCAACTGATGAGTTTTGCAGTCTTCTACTGCCGCTCGCTTAGTCTTGAAAAAGTCTGTAGATGTGATAGATATTGCTATTCGCTTTACTAAAATCATTTCCCACTCAAGTTCTAGTTATAATCCTCCCAATAGCGATACTTCATTTCATTTTCACCTTTGGTGACGATGATCATGTTCTCCACATGCCCAGTTTCTTTATTTGTTCGGTAGATCATGGTACGGGTTTCTCCCTCATCGGGGACAGAGAACAGCACCTTGTCACTGATCATGCCGCCACCAATGCCGACAACGTGTTCTCCCCAGCCGGAGGCTGCGCCCGAACCTGCTCCACTGACGCCAGTCCCGCGCGACAAAATAAGACCCATTCCATAACCGGTAACGGTCTGGGCCGTTTTACCTAGAGCGTGCTCTCCAGCTGATTGAGTATGCTTTTGGACCCAGTAATCGTATTTATCCGTATTTTGCTCATAACTTATAATATTTCCTTTTTTATCTATAGATATATCCGTTTTGCTTCCATCTTTACCTGTCAGTTCAGTGACGGCAACAAGAGAATCGGATGTGATCTTGGAGGTCGCTCCTGTATTATAATCTGTACGGATAACCGAGTCCTCGTATTGCAGCCGCAGGACATTCATCTGGTCGTGGATCTTCTGCATGACCTGCTTGTCGCCGATGGTCTCTGCGTTTTTCAATAGTTCCTCATATTGATGATATTTATCCGCGTCTGCCTGCTCCCACTCGTCTATATTTTGGGGTGAATCCACGATATCTCCAGTATGATTTCCACCCTCTCCGCTGCCCGCCAGCGCTGCACTGGCGTTCATCGCTGCTGCCAAGGCTGACCAGAAGCCACGTGTGCTCCCACCATCCGCATTTCTAAACTTCAAAGCAATACTTTTTAGCTCAATTTCAATGGATTGAACCTTATTTAATATAGAAGAAAGCGTATATTTAGCTGTACGATAGTCATTATAAAAACGATTTCTCTCCATACCATCCCACTGGCTGTGAAGGTGGTTCATTGTGCTATCCAGACCGTTTAGCTGGTTATACAGTATGCCGTGGGCATTGGCAAATTGGGAGGCCACGTTATCCAGCTGCTCCGGTGTGACTTGGATTTTTGTCATGGTGATCACATCCCATCTTCGAAAATAGGAGATAGACATTATAGTTTACAGTAATCCCTATTTCATATTGTAAGCTATAGAAGTCGGACATTCATGAGGATTTATACGTATTTGTGTATTCAGAAGCAGTTCCTTTGATATAATGAATCCATATGAGTTTATTTCGACAATATATTATTGAAAGTCAGGTGTAAGGACATGTCAGACAAAAAAATTATTTTTTTCGATATCGACGGTACATTACTGGACGATGACAAGAAAATGCCGTTAACCGCCGAAAAAGCTGTCTTTGCTTTGAAAGAGCAAGGACATGAGGTAGCCATCGCAACAGGACGTGCACCTTTTATGTTCAAGGATATCCGTGAGCAGCTAGAAATTGATTCCTACGTTAGCTTTAACGGACAATATGTCGTGCTTCGCGGGGAAGTCGTCGCTACCAATCCGCTGAATCGTGAAGCCTTGCAAGCAATGACCGATCTGGCACTCACTCATAATCACGCTCTCGTATATATGGATCATCTGGACATGAAAGCCAATATTCCTAACGATGAACTTGTGGAGAAATCGGTCCAAACGCTTAAGGCCAAGATTTCGGTTGGGTACGATCCGCTCTATTTCCATGGGAGAGATATTTATCAGACGCTGTTGATGTGTACGGCAGAAGAAGAGCCTTACTATGAAGCGGTGTTCAAAGCATTTGACTTTGTACGCTGGCATCCAAGTTCAGTGGACGTTGTCCCTCACGCTGGCTCTAAAGCAAAGGGAATCCGCGAAATTACGTCCAGACTGGGCATTGCCGATGAGAATCAATACGCTTTTGGCGATGGATTAAATGATGTGGAGATGCTAACAACTATACATAACAGTGTCGCGATGGGGAACGGTTGTGATGAAGCCAAAGCCGCTGCTAAAATGGTCACAAAACGCGCAGATGAAGACGGAATTTTATACGGACTGCAAAAGCTTGGTTTGTTAAGCTAACTGGATTGCTGACGGACTGGGCATGTTTCAGGAAAAATTAAGTCGGTTTAATGACTTAGATATGAGAAAATAGGAGGTTGTCGTTGGTATGGAAACGGAAGGCTTACGCAATGTCGAACAGCTAGCCCTGAAGAAATACAAAATTTACAAGCAAAGCCTGCTCCGGTATTTGGCGCGTTCCATGCTGGCGAGTATGTTTATCGGATTCGGCGTTATTGTCGCCTTCAAGACGGGCAACTTTTTTTACATGGAGCATTCTCCATTCACTTATCCCATGGCGGCGCTCACGTTCGGGGCAGCCATCATTCTGATCGCGTACGGCGGCGGGGATTTGTTTACTGGCAACACCTTCTATTACACCTATGCTGCACTCCGTAAAAAGCTGCGCTGGGGTCAGGTGCTGCGGCTATGGACTGCCAGCTATGGAGGCAACTTGTTAGGTGCGGGGGTTTTCGCACTCCTTATATACCTGACAGGGCTGTTTGACTCCTCCAGCGTGAACAGCTTTCTGCTGAGCGTGGTTGAACATAAAATGGAAGCGCCTGCAATGCAGCTATTCTTCCGCGCAATTTTGTGTAATTGGCTGGTCTGCCTCGCCTTTTTTGTGCCTATGTTTATGAAGGAAAATGGTGCAAAGATGTTCGCTATGATGCTGTTTGTATTCTGCTTTTTCATTTCGGGATATGAGCATAGTATAGCTAATATGTGTACTTTCGCCATTGCGCTCGTGCTGGATCATCCGGGTACGGTCTCTGTCGCTGGCGTCATCCATAATCTCGTTCCGGTAACGCTTGGGAATCTGGTAGGTGGCGTGCTGCTTATGGGGGTTATGTACTATTCGGTCAATCTCCCGTTTTTGGACGAAGAGGAACACTAAAAAAAGAAGCCATGGAACCTAAGTTCCATGGCTTCTTTGCATTAATTCTAATAATAGCGTATGCAGTGTCTGCAGGTGTTTTTTTGCTGTTTATTCTGCTTGAGCAGGAAAATGGATAAATTCCTCCAAATCCTTGAACAGCTTTTTGGGATTGACGTTGTCAGGTACAACCAGAGTTAGCGGCTCATCCAGCTTGAGCACATACATGCCTAAAATGGATTTGGCATCTGCCATGCCGCTTTTGCCATGAATCCAGATGTCATACGTATAGTTGGATACGATTTGATTGATCTTCTCAATATCCTTAACGTTTTTTACCTTGATGGGTGTCATCATTGCACAGCACTCCCCTGCGTTGAATTGGGGCTTACGAAACAAGCCTTAACATCACTATACCCTATTTATAAAGAACGTTGCACAAACTTATTTAGAAAATGACATGCGGCGCGGAGCTGACCTTCCAGTAGCTACCGACCTTTTCAAAATTCACGGTGATTTTCTCGTTCGCCTGCTTGGTTTCTGCCGGATAAGGCACGGTCAGCAGGTAGCTGCGCTTCACCGGAGTCATGGTTACCATTTTCGCCGTAGCCCGGCTGAACTCTAGCAAATTGCCGCCATCTGCGTTCAACTGAGCTAGTCTGCCGTTAACTTCAACGAAAAATTTACCGACAAATTGCTCACTGGCCTGTTTCGTATAAGCCTGCGTTAGATAGTTGATCAATTTGGTCTTCGTACCGATGTCCTCGGACAAATAGCGGTAGCTTTTACCGTTCAACTGGAACGCTTGGCCCAACGATTTGCCACCGCTGATGGCATACTGATAACGAGACTGCGCCTCCAGCACAAGCGGAATCGCACTCTCATGGTTCAGCTTGTCCAGCTGGGTTGGATTCACGCTAGTAGCTGTAGCTGCGGCTGGCGCCGAAGTAGACGGCTGCTGCGGCTTGGCAGTCGATGGTACAGACGGAGCTGCCGCTGGTGCTACCGACGCGGATGGGCGCGGTGCTGGTGCAGACGGAGCTGCTGGTGTGGCCGCTTGGACGGAACCTGCGGCTGGGGCAGTTGTTGCTGGAACTGACGGCGCTTGCGCAGGGGCTGGCGTCGCAACAGACGCTGATGCTGCTGGTGCAGGCACCTGGGTCGGTACAGTTGCTGACGGGACGGCAACACTCGGTTGCGCCGCATTCGCGGGACTGGTCACAGCGGGTGCAGCAGCGGCGACCTGTGCCGCGCTCAAAAGTGTGGCCGCAACACATAGTGCGGATAGTTTCGTATTTATTTTCATACTCAAATACACCTCCATAATCATATGTCTGCATAAACTGCACACGTTTCTATTATAAGAATTTCGGTGCTCGATTAGGTTGCTAAATTGTTTCTATTTGCCTTTTTTTGTTCATTCTGCACGAAGTTTGTCCGTATTTGCCGGGAGCGTAGGTTCTGACCGTTTCTTCTGCTTTGCCTCGATCTCTTCCAAGGATCGTGACATTTGCTTCACAGAACGGTCCAGCTGCTCCAATCTACGGTTAAGGGTGACGAGAATGTATTTTAACAGAATCAGGCTTAATGCTGCAGGGAATCCGACATTAGTTACGAGCTCGATCATGCTTTCAGTCGTTAAAGAACTCACAGATTCCGCCTCCTTTATCATACACATGTATTACCTTTGTAAGAACTAGCGTTCCCATTTATACGGAAAACATACGTTCCCCTCTGCACCCATAACAAAAAGAGCCCCGATTAGCATGGAGCCCTTTCTGATTATATTCATTTAACTAGTATTCAACCCACTACCGAGCTGCATATCAAGGAGTGTATATGTTCGGCTGCTGGGGCTTGGACATCCCTTCTCCCAGATAAAATCCGGTGTGCGGGGGCTGATTATAGGCTACGTTTTGCCAGGCCACACTCAGGCGATACACCGGATCATGCATAAGCGTGTAGAATCGGTGTTCTGACTCGTAAGGTGTTGTGTAGATACGCAGCGCCGAATTATCACTTTTGCGCCAAATGACTTCCTCCCGCCAGTCACCGAACAGATCAGCCTGCAACGACGGTGTTCCTTTGGTTCCGTTATTGGAACTCGTCCCTGTGGCCGTAAGCAAGTTGGAAGTCGTCGAGTTCGTATAGTTCCACTTGTCAATTTTACCAGCGCTTGAGGAGGTATGATCCAGCAGTTCACGCAGCAGATCCCCATCCCACCAGATACCAAAATTAATAGAAGACGGCGTCGTGTTGGTAATGAGCTGCCCCTGGGCTGAACGTAATCCGACGCCTGGTGCCCATTGCTCATTCCCCTTCGTACGCGGATCAATGTCTGCCGACATGCCTCGTCCGGTATCCTTGCCTGTTTTTACGCCCCATAAAATGTTGCCATTGCGCGGATCGTACATGGCTGCTCCGTAGGTGGCATTTTTATCCTCGTTCACCTTAAATACTTCATATCCTGAACGGTCCGGGTCCAAATCCCCGACATGAAGCGCATCTCCATGTCCCATTCCCGTGTTAGCCAGCTTCGCTCCGTTATCGTCTACAACCAGTGAGCCATACACGATCTCATCCTTATCATCTCCATCCACATCTGCCACACTCAAACTGTGATTCCCCTGTCCAGCCGTCCCGGCATTGGTGGAGCTGTTGCTGTCAAAGGTCCAGCGGCGGCTTAGATTGCCGTTCCGCCAATCATATGCGACTAGAACAGTACGCGTGTAGTAACCACGTGCCATCACTATGCTGGGTCTCACGCCATCCAGATAAGCAACCCCGGCGAGAAAACGATCCACACGGTTACCATAGTTATCTCCCCAGCTGGACACCGTTCCGCGCGGTGGCACATAGTCAATCGTACTAAGAGCCTTGCCTGTATCACCTGAGAACACAGTTAGAAACTCGGGGCCTTTCAAAATATATCCACTCGTGTTGCGATGATCAGCCGAAGCGTCGCCAATCTTTACACCTATACCATCTACCGTGCCGTCTGCTGTCTTGCATACAACCTCTGCTTTACCATCTCCATCAAAATCATAGACGAGAAATTGCGTATAGTGTGCACCAGCCCGAATGTTCCGTCCCAGATCGATTCGCCATTTGCGTGTTCCATCGAGCTCATATCCGTCCAAAAATACATTTCCCGTATACCCGGATTGCGAATTATCCTTAGAATTGGAAGGGTCCCATTTCAGCACAATCTCATACTCGCCATCCCCATCAAGATCCCCCACACTGGCATCATTGGCATTATACGTGTAGTTCACATGATCCGGGGTTGTACCTCCCGCAGGCTGCTGTATGGGAACGTCCAGATAGTTGCTGTTCCATGCCTTTACCGCTGGAGAAGCGGCCTGCTCTGCTCCGTTAACCACGGCACGAACGGTATACGAAGATGAGGTCGTACCTGCCTTGTCCAGGAAGTTGGTTCTCGATGTAATCGGCGCATCATTCACCTTGCTTGCCCCTCTGTACAGATTGAAACCAACCGAATCCGCTTCCGTACCCAATAAGCGCCAGCTCACCAGTACACCCTCTGGTACCTTCACTGCGACAGTTCCCCTGTTCAGCTTCTCCATTTGCCTTGTAGAGGCAGCTGAGATTGGGCTATCCATCGGAGTGACCACTCCACACAACATGACACCGAGACAGAGCAATACAGCATGCCGAAACCTTTTGTCCATCTGATCATTAGCTCCTTTCATGGTTTGTATTTTCAATAAATTTATTTTATCTGACTGATAAGTTATTGTTGTTTAAATCTTATGATAGCGCTTACATAAATGTAAAGGGACGAATTCGTCCTTTTTGTTCAAAAATCCGGGCTAATACTTTAAAAATCAGAGGTCCATGAATAATCGTTCTTCGTCAGCTATGCTTTGGATATCCTCTGAGCTAATACTGATATATTGATAGCCTTCTGCCTGCTGTTTTTTCAATGCCAGTTCCTTCATAAAACGTGGGCTACCCTCTCCGGCATCCTCGTCATACACAAGCAATAAACCGTCTGTTTTGCGGAAAAGGAGTTCATCCCGTGCCTTGAGTTGCCATATTCCCTGATACGGCTGGCGGCTAACTACTCCCACATAGTCAACTTCGGCACAAATCTGCTGAAAGTATTCCTTTTTATCCTCCTTCCATTTTTCCTCCATATTTTGATAAGCCATCATAATAGAGCATTTTAGGTCGGGGTATTGCTGTTTTAATGCAATGACGACCTCGCAAGCCCACAAGTCCACCCCGTATTGGCCGAGGGTAATCACCCATTCCAGCCCATCTTCGATCAGGGGAATCAGCCTGCTTGTAATCGCCTTTTTAATGTATGGAATGCCTTCGTGCTTTTGACTGAAAATATTCAGCTCATGGGCACGATAGCCAGAAACGAGCAAGTTTTTCATCATCTCATCGTCCTTCTGAAATTATCATAAAGATTATTGTAAAAACGAACCTCTGCCCTATGGGCTTAACAAGGTTCGTTTTTGGGAAGCTGGTGTTAATTTAGCATTGCTTTTTGGTGCTTAATATTTTTATTACCTCCGCATATCACGCCTTGGACGAGTTTACACGCCGATCTTGAATTCTAACATTGCTGCTCAATATACCAGCATCGCTACTTACTTTGAACGATGGGTAACTTGGATCTGCCTCAAGCCGCATTTGGCTATCGAACTGCTGCTCCTGCTGCCGATCTACCCAAAAAGAATACGAATCGGACTGAATTGCTGTGTCGGTTGCATTCGGTGCATCGATCACCAAAATGGTAAGTACACCGTTGCATCCACAATCCTCTGTATCATAAAACAACTTGAACATGCCTGGCCGTCCTGAAAGGACCATTGCTAGCCTTTCAACCGACAAGGAATCCAACTCTAAATGTATACTCATGAAATGAACTCTCTCCTTTGTAATTGAGATGTTTGGACATATTTGGACTCAACAACTTCAAAAAGTCTAAATATAAACTATATTTTCATTATAATCATCTCAAAACTTTAAGTACAAGGAGATCATTAATGATGGCATTTATAAAAGGATACACTGCCTTAGTTTGGCAGCAGTCATAGCCTGTATTTATCAAGTTTGAACCATTGCTGCAATTCACTCTGGCTGATTTTTCTACTATTCTCAAACTTGTTCCATGTCCATAGTAATTTGAAATGTAAGCACTTCTACTGTACTAAATTATCCAACTCCGGCTGCAATCTGTTCCGCAGAACATACAGCATGATAGCTCCAACAAGGAACGCGACGGCATCCGCAATGACGAGTGACCAGACCACTCCGTGGAAGCCGCTTATACGATTGGCGATATATAGCACAGGAATCAGAGTAATTCCCTGGATGACGGACATAATAAACGCAGCGGTTCCCTGCGCTGTAGCTTGGAATATCCCCGTAAACAACGTGGTCATTCCCGTAATGAACAAAGATAAGAACGTCACATGCAGAATGTAGCTGCCCATTACAATTAATTGCGGGTCATTCGTAAATAAACCAATTAAGTGATCGGAAATCAGATAGACGATGATGCCGAACACGACTGCTAAGGCCAAAATCGCTTTGATTGTAAATCCAATGGTTTGTTTCATTCGTAATTTATTCGCTGTAAAAGTGAAGGCAACCAACGGTACAACACCCTCGCATAAGCCCATCAGAATAAACTCAGGAAATTGTAATAAACGCGAGGAAATTCCGTAAGCCGCTATGGCCTGATCCCCATATTCGACAAGAAAATGGTTAAAGACGAGTGACATCGCACCCATGAAGAGACTCATAATAAATACGGGGACTCCGATTTTGAATACATTACTCAGAATATCCTTGGTAGCCTTGAACCATTTTATAGAGATGGTTAAGAATTGACTCTTATATCCCATATGGAAGGCGTAGAATACACTCGCAACCAAATTAGAAATAACCGTAGCTGACGCAACGCCGATCACACCCCAATGGAAAACGAAGATGACCAGCGCATCGAGCATAATATTCACGACAACACTGAGAATCATGCCGACCATCGACGTAATTGCTGCACCCTCTGAGCGCACGATATTCTCCAGCGTGAAGAATAATACGACGAATGGCGAACCTATAAGCATAATCGTCACATAGTCCTTCGTGAAGCCGAAGGAGTCAGGTGTTGCCCCCAGGCCATGAACGACTGAATCGATCAACGGAAGGCCAAAGGCCATCAAGATAAGACCTAGTGCTAAACTGCTGTAAAAGGCGAATGAAGACACATTCTTTACATCATCATACTTTTTCTCTCCCAGCAAAC
Source organism: Paenibacillus polymyxa M1 (assembly GCF_000237325.1). NCBI lineage: Bacteria > Bacillati > Bacillota > Bacilli > Caryophanales > Paenibacillaceae > Paenibacillus > Paenibacillus polymyxa. The sequence goes on along the minus strand of NC_017542.1, from coordinate 1,079,024 downwards.
GAGAGATAAATGCACCGCTGCCGATGCCAATCAAGTTTCCTATCGCCATAATGGCCGCGAATAACGGTAAGGTTAGTGCGAGTGCGGTTAACATAGCGGTATTGTGGAGAGTGCCTAAGAAATAGGCATTCAAGATGGAATAGATGACACTCATTGACGTACCTAGCATCATCGGTACAGCGAAGTGAGCTACGGCTTTAGCGATCGGTGCTTTTTCAAAATAATGGAGGTTTTCTGCATCCATGCGGATCACTGCTTTCTTCATTTATTTGATCTAATCTAACACCGTTAGATTGAACCTTACAGTGTTAGATGCTATCATGAATTTATAAATCTGTAAAGAACAAACTTACACTGTTAGATTAAAGGGCGGATATTAATGAAAAAGCAGCAACCTCAGATTTCAGAAGATAAGATTTTAGAAGCGTCGTGGGAGCTTTTAGGGGAGGATGGTATCGAGAAATTCAGTTTGAGACGATTGGCCGATCGGCTGGGGATTCAGGCTCCTTCTCTGTATTGGTACTTCAAAAGCAAGCAGAATCTCTACCAGCGTCTAGCCAACCAGGTATCGAGATTGATTCTAGAGGAATTCCACTCCGAAGGAGATTGGAAGGAGCAGCTGAAGGAGCTAGCGATAACGGTACGGAGTGTGCTCATCCGGTATCCCTGCTCCACTCAGCTCATGATGTTGACGCTCCCCCACGAACCGGACATCATACGGTTCACCAACCGTATGCTACTTTGCGTGGAATCAACGCCGCTTGAGGAAGAGCAGAAAATGCAAGTGGTTACCACGCTTGTGAACTATGTCTTCTACTTTGTTATGGACGACTATCAGCATCAGCGCAATGTCTCTGCTATCCTTAAGGACCAGGAAACGCCTCCGGGTGAGGAGTTGATTCGCCTTCTGGACTCCATGAGCGATACGGATGTGGGACTGTTCCGGAGGACGTTCACGAATGGGATGTTCAAACTGATGGGGACCGACAGGGCGTTTGAGTTCGGCTTGAAGGTAATTCTGTTGGGAATTGAACAGGTGATTAAGGAGCAGCAGAAGTAGAGTGTAAAAAAATGTTCATTCGGTTATCGCATTCTCCCGGCACTGATTCGGCTTATAGCAATCACTCCTAGACATAGCTTGCTCCCAGGGGGCAAGAAATCATTATAGGAGAGTGCTCTCCAGTATCATTACCTTTTGATTGATACACAAAAAGGTGTAACCCTCCGCTGTTGATGGGTTACACCTTTATAAGAATTCATGACCTGTCTTTAAGAGTGAGAGGTCTCAGACCAATATACACAACTAAGGTGTATGCCTGCCAACATATTGATAAGTACCTTTCGGGTAAGCAATCCACTCATTCTGCTGATTAAAAACGGGCGAGCCGCATGTTATACCTTGTTTACGAACAAATGTCCCGCCTTGAGGAAACAATTGATCCTGCGAATGAGGCTCTCCAAGCACATCTACCACAGTTCCATGATATTTTAGTACATATGCGACCGTATTAAATTCACTTGGGTTATAGAAATGACCCTCTTGATTAAAATAGGAAACATTTGTAACATCCATAAAATCGTAAAAGATGCTGTTTATGATCAGATACGGTATTAATGGATTAACCGGATATAGCGCTATGCTGGACACGTTCATGCGGTTCGTATTTTTCATGAATTGGTGAACCTCCAGCTCATATCCTTCTATTTTATGAGAGAGGTCACATTCTCGGTTGTAAAACAATTGCAGCACGATGCGACCGTCTCCACCATCGACATATTGTGAAAAGAACAAAAGAAATGCCTCCTGTGGTTCCTGATAAACCTGGAATATAGTCGCTCTGCCAGGCGGTACCACTAAATACAACGTGAATGTCCAACTTTTTAACATCTTAATTACGTCAAAGTTGAGCTATAAGTAGAGCCAGTGACTGTATAGGTGAAAAACACGCTCGCTCTACCACCTTTTCCATCCTCTGCTGTCACAAACACCTGTGTGCTTCCTGCTGATTTGGGCTTTAACGTAAGCTGTTGACTTGCTACTTCTGCTTCTACTACGTATACATCTGAAGTGATCACATGATACGATAGCTCATCCTGATCAGCACTAAAAAATACATTTTTTAAATCCACTAGTGTATCTCCAGAACCTACAATGCCATATTGATCGGGAGGAACTGTGGCTGTGACAGGTACATGGTTAGGTGTGGGTGTGGACGTTGGTGTTGGATTCATTGTAGAACTGCCACCGCCGCAATGCGTCAGTGGTTCATCTGGGCGAAATGAGCCATCCGGATAATCAGTGATCCCCCCTTGCTTCACAACCTCCTGTACTGCCTGTAACGCCTCAGATGACATATTGTTGGATTGATCGGTAAAAGATACTGTATTCGCTTTAGTCACAATTGCTGATGTGTCCCCTTTCTTTTCCACATGAACAAAGCTGTGGTCCCCATGCTATACCTGCCAGCAAGGTCTCGATTAGCGCTTTCTACCATTCTTTATTTGTTCTTAATTCACCAGTTTCTCCCCGTACATGGTTCATTCTTTTGTTAGTGAAAAGATTTTATCATCCACTTCTGAACCGATTCTGAACAATCTTAAAATTTTATTTATTCGTAGTTGGAACTTGGTAGAGAAAAAAAGAGCACTTAACCAGATAGGGCTAAGCACTCTAAAATTTTTATAAACATGGATGTACAGACCCTCTCAGGAAGTTGTAGGCTTCCATTGAAAGGTAGCTGCTGACTTAGATGGAAGGGTTGATTTGAAAACTTGATTCCCCTGCCGAACCTTAAATGTCTTTGTGTTCTCTCCCGTATTGGCGGCAATCAGGATCAGCGTACCATCGGGGTTACGATAAGCGACCGTTTCAATACTTCCACTATAATGAGAAGAATTAATACGTACCGCACCAGGACGGACAAATTTGCTGGCATGTCCAATCGCATAATATTCTACATTTTTCGTAACGGCACCGCTTAACGGGTCGATGGTCACTACACCTCTACAGTTGGTACATCCACCATTGGTCGGACCGCCGGACGGGTCAAGTGCAATATTCCAAAAGAGGACATTTTGCGACCAGTTTCGGGGTGCGCCAATAATCAGCTTGGACATATCCCAGCTTAAATCATCTCCAAAGCCCGGACTCCATGCTCCTCCGCTGCATTCTGTCATATAAACAGGCTTATCCGGAAAAGCATTGTGCACGTCTGACATCGCTGTCGGCTCTCCTTTGTAGCAATGAAAGGCCGTTCCGTGCGTATAGCTTCGAGCCTGTTCGTCTCCCAGTACGGTCTTGGCATATTCACTCCCAGTATCCCAGTTATGGTCAAAGGCAATAATATGGGTAGACAAATCGTTTCGACTTAAAGCAGGGCCTAAATATTGCTTAATAAATTTCGCCTGCTCTACTGCTCCCATACTCATGCTGGGATACTTGGACGTGGTGAATTCCGGCTCATTTTGAATGGAAATCGCCTGAATGGGAATCCCCTCATTCGCATAGGCCTGTATATAACGAACAAAATAGTCAGCATACGCCTGATAGACACGCGGATCGGTATAGTCCAAATACCAACCGTTATATATCTGCTCACCATATTTCATCCAGGGCGGGGCCGTCCATGGAGTCCCCATAATCCATAAATCCTGGTTTCTTCTCAGAATTTGCTTCAGCACATCGATCACATCCCGATCCTTGGCAATGGAAAAATGATTTAGCTCATAGTCCTTGCCTGTTGCCACATCATCGTAGGTATAGTTGCTAGGCTGTCCCTGTTCGTCCACTGAATAATCTGATGCTCCAATGGTATGGCGAATATAGCTTAATTGAATACCGCCGGCTGTAAACAAGTCATTGAGCAACTGATCACGCTGATTGGCAGACATGCCATGATTCATCAGATATGCGGACGAACCGGAAACTGCTGCGCCAAACCCTTCCATCGTCTGGTAACGAATATCTGGTCTAATCTCAACCGTCAGTGTATCCGCATTCGCTGCAACTTCGTTACTGTTGTCTTTTCTCCATGGGATTGGGGCTTGCTGTGTCAGACGATTCGCCGGGTCTGGTGTGGTTAGCCACATACTGACATTCCTTTCGCCTGCCGTGTTCACACCATTCTGCATAGCTAGACTGATCAGAATAGCACCAATCAAGATGATAGCTGCAACTATAAGCAGGAAGAAGTCAGAACGTCGTTGTTTTGGGAGTTTCTTCATCTAAGGTCCTCCTCTCTCCATAATCAGACTGTCCCCTATATTTCCTTCTATTTCAGCTTTCACTTGGGTCTCCCTTTGCATACCTACTGAATGTTACATATCTATAGCAAAAAGAGAGCCGGTGCTAGTGCCCGTGCTCTCTTGAAATTTAACCACTTTAAAAGGAATATAACGGGATTACTTTTTTGCCTTTTCTGTAGAGGTTGCCGGAATCGTAACACTTCCTGTCAGTCTTGTATCCTGAGAGGAGCTGCCTACATAAATCGGAACTTCACCAGATGGCATAACCCATGCTTTGGATTTTTCATCCCAATAAGAGAGAGCTTTCGGGTCGAGCTCAATGCGAACCTTCTTCTCTTGGCCCGGCTTTAACTCTACCTTGGCCCAACCTGCCAATTGACGTGATGGGGTCTCTACATTGGTCGGAAGCTTACCGCTGTATACCTGCACAACCTCAGCTCCGGCTGTTTTGCCAGTGTTTTTTAATTTAAGCGAAATCTCGACAGAACTTGTACGATCGGATTTCTTTCCACTCGCATGCTGTTTTACCTTCAAATCACTGTACCCGAAAGTTGTATAGGATAAACCGTGTCCAAAGGAAAATGCAGGTTGAATACCCGATTTCTCATATCCACGGTAGCCTACAAAAATACCGTCTGAATAGTCACCGACTCCATTGACACCCGGAAATTTCTCCGGTGAGGATACAGGTGTAGACTGCTCGTTAACCGGGAAGGTTACTGGCAGCTTGCCAGAAGGATTCACATCCCCAAACAAGACGCGCGCTATGGCATTCCCTTGCTCTTGTCCAGCAAACCATGCCTGTACGATCGCTGGAACTTTGTCCTGCCAGGTGTCCATTTGCACAGCTCTGCCGCTCATTTGTACCACAATGGTTTTCGGGTTGGCAGCGGCAACCGCACGGATCAGCCGATCCTGATTATTCGGCAGCTCCATATCGGAACGCTCCACATAGCCTTCACTCTCATAAGTACGTGTGACCACAATCGCAACATCCGATTTTTTAGCCAGCTTTACAGCATTGTCAATCAGCTTGTCTGTCATATCTGCCGGAGGCTCCCAGCCCAGACGAACCATACCACCAGAATCGCGACCATTCGTTGGATAATCGGCACGATATTCAATTCGTATCTTATGCTTTTCCCCCGCTTTGAGCGAGATGTTTTTCTTCGTTGTTCCCAGCTTCGTACCTTGATTATCTACAAATAGCTTGTCATCAAGATACAGCTTGCTTGATCCCAAACTGGTTAATGACAATGCATAGTCACCATCCTTGGGAGCTGCAATGGCCCCTGTCCAGCGTGCAGATATCAAACCATTTAGTGTTGTTGGGGTATTAGGAACTTTAGGGGACTTCGCATTGAAGCCCTGATAATTATAAAAGCCAAGATTCATATTGACTTGATCATCATTGCGCACAAGAATCGGATTGCCTTCCATCTTGTTATTCGTCCAGTATTCGCCTCGCAGTCCCTGCTCAGCATCGCCATAAGTCGCATATCCAACACTGACATTCTCTTTCTGATCGGATGTGGTCAGCAACGAAGACGGAACAGCTGATGGACCTGGCATAATGTCTCCCGCAGAAATAGGGTCCGTGCCCGGTGCATACTTGACGGTAACCCCTTTGCCTACACGATTACGGATGCCTTCCAGCGGACTCACCGTGTACGTCGGGTTTACCAACGAACTGCCTCCGCCTGCCACGGTGCCGCTATCTGCATCTGGACCAATCACAGCAATGGATTTGAGTTTATCTTGAGATAACGGTAATACGTTGTTTTTATTCTGAAGCAGTACCATACTTTCCTCAGCCAATTGACGGGCTGTTTTACCATGGTCACGGGCATCAATTTGATTATTTTGAGCCGGGTGATCAAACAAACCTTTACTGAACATTTGCACCAGAATGCGCTTAGCCTTATCATCAATCGTTTGTTCACTTACCTTGCCATTCTTGACAGCATCCAGCAGCTGGTCTCCCCATTTATCATAAGGTGTTCCGGGTGTTTCCAGGTCCAAACCGCTATTTGCCGATTCGACTGTACTCAGATTTGCGCCATAATCACTCATCACGAAGCCTTTGAATTGCATTTCCTTTTTCAAAAGGTCTGTCAGGATGGTCTTGTTCTCACATGCCGATTCGCCGTTGACCTTGTTAAAGGAGCACATAGCTCCGCCCAAGTCTGCCTTGGCAATAGCCTCCTGAAACGGGCGTATGTAAATTTCATGTAGCGCACGGTCACTGACTTTGACATTTGTCGTGAAACGCTCCGTCTCCTGATTATTCATAAGGTAATGTTTCGCAGTCGCCAAGACAGGGTGGCTTTGCACACCTTTGACATAAGCGGTCGCCATTTGCGATTGCAGTAGCGGGTCCTCGCCCATAGATTCAAAGTTCCTTGATCCCCATGGAATACGGGCAATATCCATCCCCGGTCCAAGCACCACATTATGAGTCGTATTAAAAGCCTCGTCTCCAATCAAATCTCCATACTGTTTGGCAGCCTGGGTATCCCACGTTGCAGCCAATGCAATAGGGGCCGGCAACGCAGTTGATTGCTTGTCCTGCACATCCGGATTGGCGATCCGAACACCCGCAGGTCCATCTGCCATCTTTAACGCCGGAATACCCAACCGTTCCATCGAATTATTATAAAATCCATAATAATTGTTGACCTTACCAGTCACCAGATCTATTTTTTCTTCCAGCGTCATTTCTTGTAACAGCAATGCTGTCCGTTTCTCAGCCGACAGGGATGTGTTCATCCAAGGTCGATCTGTCCGGCTTCCTGCCGCTCCTGCAATATGCATAGGTCCGATCACAACAGCCGCAATGACTGTCATCATCACCATACGGAACAACCATGTTGATTTTACTTTCACGTTTGTAATTCCTCCTTGATGTTTGGTCATGAGGTGAATGCCTATTCAACGCTCACAGGCTTGCAAAGGCTCTCGACCCTGCGAGCTCCAACAAGAATCCAGAGCCACGGGGTAAGCAAGCAAGTCAGCAAAAGCCGCAATGGCTCAAGTGACACGTTTACCACCCTACCGCACATTTTCGGAAATTTCATTGAAAGTTTTTGGAAGAAGAATACTAGGACCTTCACTCTTTCTCATATAAAGAGAGCGCTAATAATTCAGTTAACTGATTATAAGATTACACTTTTGTAACTTTTTAATGACTGTTTTTTAACTATTTATAATCCTAAAAAATGATTCATATGTCCCACGCTTTGACATGCATCTATGATCTTTTTTAGCGTGCGACCAAAGCCTCTATTTTAGGGAATTGGAAATACTTATGTATAAAAAAGAAAGGATAATAAAAAAACAGAGACCTGAAAGGTCCCTGGAGGCAATGTGGATTCAATGTGATTATTCAAATGGATAACGGAGCCCCCACTGTGAACGAATTTGATCCATCAATTTCATAATTCCTAATGATTCATCCAAAGAAATAGTAGAACTTTCGAGCAAACCTTCGTTCAAACAGCGCCCGACTTCTTCTGCTTCAAAGGCATAGCCTGTAGAGGAGCGGTCATCTTGAAAGTTCTGTGCCTCTTCACCGTCCACAACTAATGTAGCCGATGTACTATTTAGGAATGACGGAATATGGATATAGCCCTTGGTTCCATGGATATAAGCCTCATTCGTCAGCCCGAGACGAACCGCCCCGTTAAGCATAGCCGTGCGTCCTTTTCCATAATCCAGCATGATCGAAAATGTTTCATCAACGCCCGTTTCCCCGATATGAGCAGTACTCCATACATGCTCTGGCTCAGGGCCAAACACCATCGAAGCAAAAGAAACGGGGTAAATTCCTGCATCTAATAATGCGCCTCCGCCCAGCTCGGGATTCAATAATCTTCCCTCTGGGTTCCAGTCTACACGAAAACCGAATTCCGCCTTCACCAACTTCACTTCACCAATACGTCCCTCATGTATCCACTTCCGCACTTGGCGAATCGGGGGCAAAAAACGCGTCCACATTGCTTCCATCAAAAATAGTTTATGATCACGCGCATAGCTGATTAGTTCCTCCAGCTCTTTGCTATTGACGGTGAAGGGCTTCTCACACAAGACGGCTTTGCCCGCTCGAAGAGCCGCTAGAACATTCTCTTTATGAAAAGGATGAGGGGTTCCAATGTAAATCGCATCGACTTCGGAATCTTGCACTAATTCCTCATAGCTACCGTATGCCTGTGCTATGTGATGTTTGGTTGCAAATTCGGTAGCGCTTTCAATATTGCGTGATCCAACGGCGTATCCTTCTCCATTCGTAACATGCTGCAAATCAGCAACAAACTGATCTGAGATCCATCCCGTACCGACAATTCCCCATTTTATCTTTTTGCTCATACTTGTATCCCTCCCAGTTGTATAGTTAACGTAGACTTACACGATCTTCTTCATTCTAGCAAACACCTGCCCTAAACAAAAGAAATTCCTGTTCGGCAACAGTTTGTGTTGCGGCTTCGCTGAAAGGCAGCAAGGCGAGCACGAAGTCAGTTTTGAGCAGGAATTTCCTTCAGGATCGTCTTGGTTCAGGCCATTTATTGAATGGTGTATTTGTAAAACTTTTTATCCACTTTCATAACTGGAAAGCCCATTGGCAATTCGTCCAGAGCTATACTAACAAATCCATTCTTCTCATAAAATCGATGAGCTGCTACGAATTGCGGTGTTGTTCCAAGATAGATTCCTTCGACTGACCGGTCCTTGGCCCATTCTATGGCATGCTGAAGTAATTGATTCGAAACATTAAAGGTTTTGCCTCTATAATTTCGTTTGACAAACATCTTTCTGAGTGCTGTCTTATGGCTTCCGATATCCAGCAAGGCAACCGTTCCTACTACGCTTCCTCCGCGAAGAGCCACCCAGAAGTTACCGTTGCCATGTTGATAGAAGTTTTCAATGTCAAGCAGATCAGGCTGATCTGCTTTAGTGATGGCGATATTATATTCTTTTTGTTGAATATGTAAAATTAAATCGACAACTTGCGATTGATACTCAGTTGCGTACTCTTTTAAAAGGATGCTATTTACCATCGCTGTATTCTCCTATTATCGTCAATTGTGATGTCGTAAGCTTCCCGCCAAAACACAGAGACAACCTTTTATGTATATCTCCTTATTCGTGCTCGATTCGTACCTTGTATTAAATAACTCAACCTCCGCAGCTAAACTGAGCTTCCACCTGTATAGTCGATTGAAACCCATGTCTAAGTGCGAACGTTGAGTTAATTATGATTTTCTCTATTTTCTCTATATTACAATATCTATCCTACGCTTGAAGCTGTGCAAGAATTTGCGGATCCTTGATCTTCTGATCCTCAGCCAGCAATGCTATTTTGGATAGAATCTCGGCTGTTCTTGGATCCTCATCCAGAAACGGTAGGAAGATGCGCCCACGATGCTGCGAATGCACCGGAATAATGTGCAGTGCTCCCTTCGCTTGCTTGTAGACCCCACCGCTTCCGAGGTGGACCGCATACTCGCCAAGATTCCCATCTATACGCGCATAATTCCCATCTAAGCGTACATTGCTAATTTTCAGCAGACGAAGAGATTCCTGTACAATGACCTTACGCATTTCAACGGTCGTCAGACTAGCCTCTGGATCAACGCCGCCTACATGAGCAACACTGACAACCAGATCCACGTCCCGCATAACTTCAGAGAAAAGAACAGGTGGAACCTCCTCCAAAGGCACGCTCTTATAGGTTGTCCGATCAAAGAACTGCACGGTCTCCAGTGTAGGAGCTTCAGTATCCGCTGGTGAGAACCAATCGGCCATGGCATACAGGTTCGCAATCAGATTCTCGGCATAGAACACCTTTTGGAGTCCGTCCTCATAGCTGACCGTCCAGTGGCGACCTTTTAGTAGAGATACCGTTTTATTCGGCTGTACCTGATGTCCCGCATACCGATGGGAAACTGTCGCGTTAGCACGTTCATCAGCATTTAGCAGATACAACTCACGGAACACCTGTTTAAATGGCTGGCGTATCTGACGGTCGAATAGGTCCTTCTGGAATTCACTCCAACGACCACTTTCGTACAAATGAAGTGGATGTGCGATAATCAGCTTATCTTCTTCTCCAATAGTATGCTGTTCAGCAGAAGGAGCAGTCAACGCTAACGTATCCCCGTTAAAATATCCAAGGTGATCGCCAGCCTTGAAAACCAGTGTCCCCACCAGCGGAGCAAGCACAGGATTGCCTAGCAGTCCTCTCAATTCCTTTACCATAAAGGTCGTACCAGACTCCATAGAGCGCTCCAATTCTTTGCGAGCTCTGCGATATTGGTCTACCAGATCTCCTTTAAGCTCTTTCAACGACGTAACATACTCATCCTTCTTGAAACGAGCCGGAATGGATTTCAGCGTCTTCCCTTTGCTGACAATTTCAATATCTGCTGCTCCTTCATCATCAATAACGAGTTGTATCGTTGTAGCCTCATCCAAGGCCTGGGGCTCAAAATAAGAGCGGAGATCATCCAGCTTGCGAGCTTCCATGTCCCAGACGAGACGGGTTACGTCATCATAACCTGCGTTACGTGCCAAATTCCCGAGCGCAATCCGTGAAACCAGTGCCTCACTAGCCTTACGCTGTGCCCCGAATTTTTTGCTTTGTTCCAGAAACTTCTGGATAAAATCATAACGTTCGCGGACATCTGATTCAGGCGGCTCGGCAAGTGGAATCAGACTATAGGTCAACAAATGGTCTTTGTTTCGCTTGTCTTCCACTGATTTTTCCATTTCACTCCGTTTCAGCTTACCCAGCGTTGCATCCGCAAACAACTGGGAGCGACGATGATTGGCTCCAGCCGAAATATACTTGGCACAATCGTACAGCAGATCAAATCGTTCCTCGCCCAGCGTCTCATAGGCCTCATGAAACCAGTGAATATCGAAGGCACCGTCATTAAAATCCTGCGGAGCTATCGGTGAATAATGAGCTACAATCGTTTCTTTCTCAGCCGAAAAGCCTTCATTGATATGCGCATGGAAGTACCATGCCGCACTGCGAAGTCCTTCCCATCCGAGATAACCTGCTACAATCTCAATCCACTGCGGGGCATACATTGCAGCCTCCAGCAGACGTTTATCTGTAATTTTAGTGTGTTTCAGCTTTTCCTTGAGCAATGCAGCATCCTCGCCATCACTTGGATAACATGCCTTGAGCAAGTGGCTGAACGATTCCTTTTTGGTGATACGATCACCGTAGCCGTACACATAACCACGCACGAACGTTTCCTTGTCGAGACCCTCCAGAATACGGATAAAATAATCCATGCCTTCAATCCGGCTCAGACCCATCACCTTTGGTGTGGCCTCGGTAGGCAAGTCGCCTCGAACCAATTCAACCTCCAGCAGTCGATCAATAACCGTACGACGTATCTCCAAAAATTCTGGTTTGCTGGAAATCCATGTATTACGGGCATTGGTTAAGGTGCTCATATGGCTTCTGCTATCACTACTGGCCAACAGCTCCCGATACACTTCACCTACACCGATCAGCCCTTTTTCATAGGCTTTGAAGTAATCCTCCAGATCCAGCGGAGAATAAAAACGATTTCCCATTCCTGGCCATTCTGCGTAGTTCACAAAGGTATGGAAAAAGCGCTTAAAGGACTCACTATCATGAATTCGTCCCTTCTCCAATGCCACCCACGGACTGGACAATAGATGAAACATTCCCATATCCTCTGCAGGTCTATCCTTAGGCATACTCTGCATCAGTGAATTTAAGGCAAGGTCGATTACGTCAAATGTCTCGGCTCCGGCTGTGTCCATAAAATAGGCATTAATTAATGTGCTTACCTGATCGGTATAGGTCAGCTCTGCCATCCACTTTTGAACCTCGTTAATCCGCTCTAAAGGATACATTTGCTCGGCGAAGTCTTTACGCCATCCTTCCAGCAGCTTGTGCTTGCTTTGTTCTGAATAGCCAAAGTTAAATGAGAAATATCGATAGTAACGATCCAACGTTCGGTCCATAGGCTCCAATCGATCATAAAAAACAAGCTCCAGCAATTCACGCGCTTCTATGCCGCTTTCCTGCAAATAACGGTCCCATTCCTCGTAAAGAGGATATAAAGACAGCCTGGAATCTACTTCTTCATCGACCTGAATCATCCGTAGAGGGCGAAGGTTCATCCCAATAAGCAATGTATCTTGGTAGCCTGAATAATACTTCGCAGTATATTCCACATCACGATGATGATGAACCAGTTCATCCAGTCCATTCAAGAACTGCTTGAGCTTTTCCAATGGGCTAACAAAAACATCGGCCATTCGGAAATCACCCAGATCAACTTTCTCTTCCAACCAAGCTTCCTTGACATTCGGATCGTACAGGCCAAAGCCGTTTGTCCCTGTATAAGCATCCTCCTGTCCCAACTTGGACAGCAGTTGCTCCTCTTTGGCGGTGGGTTGCTGAATGATATCCGCCAAAGACCGCAGGCTTTCATACTGCTCGGCACGATCAGGATCTGCATATATCTTCGTCAAAATTTCCAGGCCACCCAATCGTTGCAGTTCCGCCTTAGCACGAAGCAAGCGTTCCAAAGAGCCAGCTAGCGGCTCTTCCGATTGTGAAAGCAACACACCGATGACACTTTGTCGCAACGAGCCTGTCTTGAGCTTTAATAAGGCTTCCATTTGCTGCATTTCTGGTTCCGACAGCGTCAGCTTACGCGCCTTAGCCACAGCGAACTCACGGATACTCATACTTTTGTCAGACAAGCTGAAAAAAATAAAATTACGCTGTACCGCATCCTCAGGATTCTGCACAAAATGATTCAATATCTCGCCGCGCAGATTAGGGCTAATCTGATCCTTTAAGGCTATAATTTCCCCAATCCAGGAAGCGTCCATATCATAACCAGCGAGATACAGCATTTTTTGAATAGCTGCATCCGAGCGGTGATACAAATTCACATAATCCAGTACCTTGGAGGGTTCGGTAGACTCTCCCTTTTTCATATGTACAAACAGGTTATAAAGTCGTTCAAAATCCTTACGACGCTCCTCTTTGCTCTCCAACAAAGGAGTGCGCGCCACTTTAACGATTCGATCCGCGACCGTCCCGCCTTCTACCCATTCATAAAAATAATCAGTTGTATAGTTCGTGAGTATCCAATAGCGAAGCTCCGGATCCGTCTCATCCAGATATTCTCTAGCAATTCCGAGGCGCAGATCCTTGTTTTTAGTATTAGACAGTACATACTGTGCTACGATCTTCTGGTAAGCTGCTCCCTGCTCCATAAGTTGGCGAACCTGTCCATACAAGTCACGTTCCTCATGTACTGCTGTAGCCCACAAACTCATATACAGTTCATTAGCATTTGAGCTGGTCAGCCATTCCTGGCGCAATTCACTGCGAGTCAATGCATCATATGCCTGCTCGATCAGTTGGCGAACGACCCGCTGATTCGCGGATTCCAAGCCCATGCCCGTCCAGACTGCAAGCGCCCGCACCACCGAACTGTAACGAATGAAGCCTTGGTCGATGATCACCTTTAACAGATAAATGAGAGCCTCTGGAGTTCCTTCATCCATTTGCTCCACAATGCTTTGGCGCAATCCCTCCTGAAGCTTGGCCGCTGCCAGCAGCTCGCCAATCATGTGATAATTCTCTTCTTGATGGCTCAGCAGCATGCCTTTAATCATATTGCGAGTAAGTAGCGCCGCCTGATTATCCCCATAAATAATAGCTTTTAGCGCCTCAGACACCTGTGAATTGCCATTGTCTAGCTCGTAAGCAATCCAATCACCAATCGTCTCCTGAATTCGGTAATCCCTGCCTGGTTCATAGTCTTTTTTCGTTAAATAATCCATTATAGAGAATCCGATACAGTCCATTCGGATCAACTGCACCATTTTTTTATAAACCCGGGAAGTATGAGCGGTAATATCCGAAGTGCGAAACGGTCTGCGCTCATATCCGGTGCTGTATGGATATTCAGTCACATGTTCTGTTAGATGTGCGAACACATTGCCAGCTGTTTGTCCAATTAGAGCACGCAGTACCTCTGCCAGTGGCTTGAACAGCCGTTCCCCGCTTTCTGCTGCCCGTTCTTTCAATATTCGCTGACATTCGATAAATGGCTCCTCGACCTCTTGTATGTAATGAAGCTTACCCAGTTCCACAACATACTGAGCCAACTCCTGTTGCTGTCCACCCAGTTGCGCCGCGCGCTCTTTCAGTGTGGCGAAATATTCCTGCTCATTTTTCTCCTGATGCATATTTCGTCTCCTCCTCTACCATAGGCCTCCAGCCAACATTGTGAAGCGTATAAATACAATCTCATCCCCTGCATGAAGTGACAAAGGAGCATCCAGTTCAGTCGCTTCCTCATCACATACAAAAACTCTGTATAATCCATCTTCAAAGGCCTGCATCGCCGTGTTCACGGCTTCCTCAATATCAGGAACACCGTCATTATATATGGAACCAAATCCTACTTTGCCTATCTCGCCTTGTGCCTGAATTTCCTCTCCCGTGAGGAACGGAATCAGCGCGACACTCTCCTGCTTTTCCCGTAGTTTCTGAACATTCAGGGCAACGGTTGCAGTAATCAAATCCCGCAATGTTTCTGGAGTAGGGTTCAGCTCTATTTCCTGTCGTGCGAGTGCGGGCTTGCGCTTTCCCAAACTTTTTACAGTTACAAACAGCTCCATATCGTTTCCCTTCCTTGTTTATTCACACTTTTTACCCGTTGTCAGCTGAATTTCTCGACCTTCATACAAACATCATTAATAAAATGAAAGACGAATGTTTGTTCGTATAATTATTTTAATATGTTCCTTATCATTACTCTATCGCCCTTTATGACCAAAATTCTCAGCGTTGTAACACCCCAAATCTTAAAAAATAAGACTTTGTACCCTGTTTTCGATGAAATTTATCCATATTAAGGATAGAAAAGAAAAAGACCTGCACAAGGGAGACCATCTGCTTTTCACAGACTTCACTCCATTATACAGGTCAAATATCATCAAAAATAATGTTTCAATATTTATTTAAAATGCTGGAACAACGCTATCCTTGTAATTGTCCTCAAAAAATTTACGTACTTCCGGTCCGGTCATTCGTTTTGCCAGCTTTTGAATGGCATCAGAATCTGCATTATCCTTACGCGCTACCAAATTAATGGCAAAGTGCGTATCATCTTTTTCGGTAATCAGTGCGTCCTTCTTCGGTGTCAGACCGAGCGGCTTGGCATATGCGGGATACATGGCAGCCATGTCCACATCATCCAGCGACCGCGCCAGCATCAACAAATCCACTTCTCTAAACACAAACTTTTTCTTATTCTCAATAATATCAGCCTGTGTAGCATTATAGCCTACACCTTCTTTAAGCTTGATCAAACCGTTTTGCTCCATCATTACCAAAGAACGTCCCGTATTGGCCGGATCATTGGCAATGGCAATCGTCGCACCTTCGGGCAGGTCTTTAACGTTCTTGTATTTTTTGGAGTACGCGCCATAAATGGCGTTATAAATTGGTTTTACTGCTACCAAATCAGACTTGTTGCTTTCATTATATTGTTGCATAAACGGTGCATGCTGAAAGAAGTTAGCATCCACTTCGTGGCTTGCCAATGCGTTGTTCGGTTGGATATTGTCTGACAGCACGACGATTTCCAGATTGACTCCGTCCTGTTTAAGCAGTGGCTTCACGATATCCAGCACATCTGTCATCGGTGGGATTAGCGTGGCTACTTTCAAGGTTACTTCTTTTTGGGAAGCTGCTTCTTTAGTTGTTGTTTCTTGTGTAGCCTGCTTTTGACCACCGCATCCGGCAACCAGCAGCATAACGACTGCAAATAGTGTAAGTAATTTCAAGTTCGTTTTCATGTTGTTTTTCCGACTCATTCGATGTTGAACCTCCAAATTAGTTGTGATTGGGAAGGTGAAAAATGAGTTACAGTATAGCCGCTTCGCGTGCAGATTGCTCTTCCGATCGCTGTTGAAATGGGATTCTCTCATTTAAAAGTGATGATAGGTTAGAATCCCATTTCAAAGGCGAACGCTGACGCTTCTCCAGAGCAATTCTGCCCGCTCCGCTTTTGAGGCACTGTAAAGTCATTTCTCTTTCCCATAGTGAGTGGTGCAAGTGTAGTGAAATGATTGATTCGTAGCATCAAATTAATTCTCTACCATTTACCGCTTGTCGATCCGGCGGGATATGGTGCTTCCGGTGAACTGGATCGTTTGTACGAAAATAATCATAACGACGATGGTGAACGCCATCAAGCCTGTTTCGAACCGCTGGTAACCATAGCGAATGGCAAAATCGCCTACCCCGCCGCCGCCCACAATGCCCATCACCGTGGAGTAGGAGATGAAGCTTATGGTGGACGTGGTCAAACCCAGTACTAGCCCGGAACGGGCTTCCACGTATAGAAATTTAAAAATAAGCTGGAGGGTGGATGCTCCCATAGAAGTAGCGGCTTCAATCACACCCTTGGGCACCTCAAGCAATGACTGCTCCACCAGCCTCGAATAATAGGCGATGGCCACCACTGACAAGGGAACCGTAGCAGCCATCGTGCCCAGCGCCGTCCCTACGACCAGACGTGTAAATGGAATCATAAACACGACGAGCAGCAAAAACGGGAACGAGCGGATGACATTGACCACACTGTTCAGAATGGTGAAGAGCAGTCGGTTTTCATATTTTTGCCCTTTGCCGCACAAATACAAAATCGTTCCTGCCGGAAGCCCTAACAGTACAGCTGCTGCGATGGAAATCCCCACCATGATAAACGTCTCTCCGATGGCTTTCCATATCTCAGACTGATATTGCGCAATGATGCTTAGCATTTCATTCATCAGCTTCACCTGCTTTCGCTGTTGAACCTACCGCAGCGTCAGCTACACGTTGCGTTGAAAGCAGCTGTCCATCCCGCATTTCTGATACATGGGTACAAATGTTGCGTACCACGTCCATATCATGCGTGACGATTACAATGGTAACTCCCAGTTCACGGTTGATCTCCCGTAACACGCCTAGAATATCCGCAGTCGTCTGCGGATCAAGGGCTGAGGTCGGCTCATCACAAAGCAGCACCGCAGGTCGATTCGCCAGTGCTCTGGCAATCGCCACACGTTGCTTTTGGCCTCCGCTCAGTTGTGCCGGATACTGTTCTGCCTTATCCGCTAAACCGACGAATTGCAGGCATTCGCGCACGCGTTCTGCTCTCTCTTTTTTCGCGACACCTGCCAGTTCCAACGGCATTGCTACATTTCCACTTACCGTCCGATTGTGAACAAGATGATAATGCTGAAAAATCATCCCTATGGATCGCCGAGCTTCACGGAGACGTTTTTCCGGCATGCGAGTCAGATCTTCCCCGTTCACAACCACGTTTCCCTCATCCGGTCTTTCCAATACATTCATCAACCGTAGCAACGTAGATTTGCCGGCACCGCTGGCACCTATGATACCGTGAATTTCCCCCTCCTCCACTTGAAGGGACACGGATTGAACCGCATGAAATAGGCCGCTTGAGGTGGTATAATGCTTGTTTACCTGATGCAGCGTAATCATGTAACTTGGCCTCCTGATGATCCATTACTGCGGGAAAATGTAATAAGCCCGCCAGCCCAGGCGGGTCTGTACGAGCCGTCAATTCCCATTGCATTAATATACCACAGAGCAGAAATCGGGCAAAGCCTTTTGCAACAATTAACGTACATCCCATACCCCTACATAAGGAAAGCAGGTACCAAGTCCCCAAGCCAACATCAGCAGCACCACAAAATAAAAAATAAATATAATATCTACAGCCGAATAGCCGATCGCATAATAATACGTGCGCTTGGTTTCATTAGCAAAACCCTTCGCTTCCATGGCAATAGCAATGCGCTGTGCACGCCGGATACTTTGAGCGAGTAGCGGAATGGCGTACCTGCGGAGCGTGGCGTACATATTCCATTTGGACACATGCTGGTGTAAACCTCGAATACGGTGGGCATGTCTCAAAGCCTGAAATTCCTCCAGCATCATCGGCATCAACCGCATAGCTGCCAAAAAGCTGTATGCATACTTGGGAGGGAGCTTCCATTGCTGCATCAGTGAATAAAAAAGGCTCACCGGACGAGTCGTTAAACCAAACAGCAACCCTGCCGCGGCCATACTCAGTGCACGAAAGCCCAGATGCATGCCTCGGAAAAAACTTTCCTGCGTAATATGGATCAGGCCCCATGTCCACCAGGTCGTCACTCCCTTGCCAAACATCATCATGCCTGTTGAGGTTGAAATAAACACCAATATAAAGGGGGATCCGTACAGGAGCAGCCGCTTCCATGGATGGCCTGACCAGACAAGCAACAGCAGCATAGCACATGCAACATTAAACATAACGTTCGGATCATGGATGACTATAACAATCACAAACAGCAGGGAAAACATCACGAGCTTTAGGCCCGGGTTTACGCGATGCAGCCATGTTTCATGATGAGGAAAGGACAGGCTCATACTGTAGTTCCCCTTTCTGAATCCGCCATACATCGGTACAATATCGACGGACAATTTCCGGGTCATGCGTAACCATCACAATGGCCGTGCCTGCCGCTCTCAGCTGCTCCAACATATCCAGCATGACAAAGGTATTACGCGCATCCTGCCCAAAAGTCGGTTCGTCCAGCAGCAGCACTTCCGGCTCCCGGATCATAGCCGTAGCAATACTCAACCGCCTTTTTTGACCCAACGAAAGCTGATACGGATGGCGTTCATCCAGCCGCTCCAGTCCGAACTGTATAAGCATTCGATCCACTCGTTCCCTACACTGTTCAGCTGTAAACAGGCTCTTGGGTAACGAATATTCCAGTTCCCTTCGTACGGTGTTCGCTACAAATTGCAGCTCTGGATTTTGAAATGCAAACCCAATACGCTCAGCCAGTTGCTCCGTATTGCCTGCCTCAGCTCCGCACACGCAATAACGACCCTGCGTGTGAAGTAAACGCATCATAGAGAGCAGAAGCGAGCTTTTGCCAGCCCCGTTTTCACCGACCACGCCAATCCAGTCGCCAGGCTTCACCTGCGCTTGCTCCACATAAATGACTGTGCTCAAACCCCGGAGTCCGCTAAAATGTTCTAGCTCCAGCAAATCCGTTGTAGGTGCTGAGGTGGACGGACTATCCGTATGCCCTCCATCTTTCTGCTGCGTCACAGACTCTCTCCAACGCGGCGAAGACGATTCATCCCATATCCCCGGATACCACACGCCATACTCGGATAATGCCTGCCGATGCACATGAAATACGTCTTCCGCCCTTCCGTCCGCAATCATTTCTCCTTGATCAGAAAGCACCACAATCCGATCCACATCCTGGACAATTTTATTGATTTTATGCTCTACAATCACCAGCGTCTGGTCTGCCGAAATGTTGCGAATGGTATCCCACACCTGTGTCGTGCCCTCCTCGTCCAACAAGGCTGTCGGCTCATCCAGAAAAAGCACTTCCGGCTCCATAGCCAGCACCGATGCAATCGCCAGCCGCTGTTTCATTCCTTGTGACATGCTGGCAATGGGCAGATGTATATCATCCGTTGGAAGACCAACCTGCATTAGCAGCTCGCGAATGCGGGATGGCATCTGCTCCCTTGGAACCTGCTTATTTTCCAATACAAAAGCCAGTTCCTCGTCTGCATATGACATACAAAATTGTGTGTCGGGATCTTGAAATACAATACCAGAGAGACTCGGGATCACGGCAGCATCGTATTTCATAGGCACTTCTATCGTGCGTGGAATCAGACCGCTCAGCACCTGAAGCAGCGTTGATTTGCCGCATCCGCTCGGCCCCAGTAGCAGCAGCTTTTCCCCTTTGCGAACAGATAAGGACATATTGTGAAAAAGCAGCTCTTGCTCACCGGGGAATTTCAACCGAAGACGGGTGATCGAAGCCACCACATCTTCGTTGGCCGGGCTCATCAATCCAGCCCCTTATAATCTTGTTCCGTTGCCGGTCTCAAACTTCGCGTAACGCCGGTTACTTCCAATGCCTTAGCCAGATAGAAAGCGAATATTCCAGCAATCACAATACTGCCAATCATCCGAAATCCAATATACAAAACATAGTTCCAGGTCGATAGCTGATCAATATACCCATAGCTGAAGTCTAAAATCAGAGAAGTGACAGCAGCTCCTGCCGCAGCTAGTGAAGCAATCCACAGGTTGGCGTTCCGATACAGAAAAATCGCAAAGAACAGCTCCGCTCCCAAGCCTTGCAGCAGACCATAGTACAAGGTGGACATGCCCCATTCACTTCCCAAAAAAGCACTGACGGTTGCCGCGGCCACCTCTGCCAAAATCGCAACACCCGGTTTGCGAATGATGAGATAAGCGAACGTGCCAGCCATAAACCACATGCCATACATTAGTTGTTCGGCGTGCATACCGAATGGTTTCATCAAATCATAGGCAGGTCCCCATATTTTGTAGACCAGCCCAAACACCACGGAGATTACAATCGTGACCAAAATATCAGTCAGCTTCAGTCCTTTGGACGCTCTTACATTCGTATTCATTGTTGATACGCTCCCCTTTTTCTTTAAAATAGGCCATTTGGCCATAAAAAAAAGCCTGTCCGGAGCTGAATCTCCAGGCAAGCTTTATGCGCAGTCATAAAATGATCACCATACATTATCAGTTGTCGACATATCTCATATAGCACAGCAGTCTACTGCACTAAAACCAAGCCAAAGTCAGGTACAGAACAAGACACGCTTGTCCGTCTGCAACTTTTTACAGACTGTAGCTCATTAACTTGATATAGGATATGAAACGTATCCATCGACTAGCCGCCGCTAATCGGCGGTATTCCTGTTTCTTGTAAGGTGTTCTAGGTTTCTCTACGCTGGCATTA
Source organism: Paenibacillus polymyxa M1 (assembly GCF_000237325.1). Classification (NCBI taxonomy): domain Bacteria; kingdom Bacillati; phylum Bacillota; class Bacilli; order Caryophanales; family Paenibacillaceae; genus Paenibacillus; species Paenibacillus polymyxa. The sequence continues at coordinate 1,057,886 of NC_017542.1, read as the reverse complement.
CCCAGATCAGATTTCACGGTCGGCGGCAAGGGCCACCCTCTCAGCCTGACTATCTCAAGCTCCCGACAATGCTTTTTAATTCACTATAATATATACCACATCTATGGCTTTGACAATCCTATAATCCGAAGAAACGTTTGGCCGTTTCCGTCGTCGCAATTTCGATCTCCATCATGCTGCGGCCTGTGCACTCGGCAATCGTAGCGGCGATGTGAGCGAGATACACCGGCTCATTACGCCCTTCTTTGGGCTTCACGGGCAAATTACGCGGGGTCAAAAATGGAGCGTCCGTTTCAATCATCAACCGGTCCAATGGAATATCCCTGACCAGCTCCCGCAGATGCTTGCCGCGCCGTTCATCACAGATCCAGCCTGTGATACCGATATACAGTCCCATTTCCACATACGTATGCAATTCCTGAGCAGTACCAGTAAAACAATGCACCACCGCTTTATCGACAAGCTCTTGATGCTCTCGTAACATAGCGACAAAATCCTCATGCGCATCTCGTTCATGCAGAAATAACGGCATATGTAGCTCACCCGCCAGTTGAATCTGCTCTCCAAACCATCGGCGCTGTACATCACGCGGAGAAAAATCACGGTTATAGTCCAACCCGCATTCTCCTATGGATACGACCTGCGGCTGAACCGCGAGTTGGCGGAGCTGTTGAATCGTATCTGTGCTGCAATTTTTGGCATCATGGGGATGCACGCCAGCTGTAGCATACAGCTGACCAGGATAACGCGCTGCATACTGAGCGGCCTCTCGACTACTGCGAACACTGGTTCCAGTAATAATCAACGGTGTAATCCCTACAGCCGCTGCTCTCTCGACCACCTGTTCCCGATCTGCATGAAACGAACGGTGCATCAAGTTCACACCAATATCAATCAACGGTGTACTCCTATCCATCTCAATCCCTCCTTCGCAAACTACAATCTCGGATCAATCGGCTCCGATTCCAGAGATAGCGCGGCCAGGACGCATTCATGTATACGCTCCACCGTATCCTTGCGGACAAAACGTTCCACGCCCTCCATGCCAAGCGCTCCTTCCATCAAGGCATGACGCTCCTTTTTGTTCGTTCGACGCTGCTTCAGACGTTTTAAATTCTCAGGGACAAGATAATCCATACCGTAAATGATGTGCAAGTACTTCCGGCCTCTCACCTTGATTGCAGGCTGAATCATCTTGTCCCGATTTTTCATCAAAAAGCGTTCCGGCTTGATCACAATGCCCTCATGACCATCCTCTGTCATCTCATTCCACCAGCGAATGACCTCTTCCTCGCTTGTTTCATCCGTGATGACACGATACTCTGTCTCCATAAATATAGAGGACAGTCCTGCCAGCTCCCGGTTGTGCTCCATATGCCAAATATGAGATTGGTCAAAAAACGTCTGTCCGCTGTGGGCCAGTGTATGAAACGGTGCAATACGAATTTCATCCAGACCGTCCACATCCCAGCAATATTTTTGAAAAGCCTCTTGGAACGTTACGGCATTGCCATATTTCTGTTCCATTTCCTCCAGCCAGTCTCCAACCTCTCGGCCTGCAACCTTCGCCTGCTTCAGCTTGTCTACCAGCTTACTGCGATCCAGCAGAGCTGCTTCACCCACATGCGCATACTGTGCAGCAATCAGTTCCCGAGCCTTGAGATTCCACGGTACAATTTCCGCATCCAGCAACACAAAATCCGTCTGGTTCTGTTCAAAATATCCGGCATCCACTAGATCCGCATTCAGCTTCTCCAACACCTGCTTCCCAAAGCCTGACTCAAAGAAGGGTCGTCCGCTTCGGGTGTAGATCGTGCCCAATGTCGGGTAGCCTACATATTCAACAGCAGCCAGTTCGTTTTTGAATAATAGCAAAATCGCCCGACTACCCATATGCTTTTTCTCCGCTACCATCGTTTGTACGCCTTGACTGCGATAATAAGCTAGCGCTTCACGCGGATGCTCCAGATAACCTTCCTCTCCGGAAACCTTGGGGGCAGGACTCATCGTGGGCGGAATGTACACCAGTTCCTCCATCGGTACCGTCACATGTGACACGGTATCTATAGCGGTTTTGACCGATTCTCCTTGTACGCGCACTTCGCCATACGATTCCGTCAGCACACTGTAACCAGCGATGAGCTTACGTAAATTCGGCGGGGAAAACCGTTTTCTCTGCCACCGGACAAGTGGGCTATCGGGATCATTCGCATAATTCTCATGAGCCGGAACGCTGACAAATTCCTTTTCCGGATAACGATAAGCGGTCAGCATACCACCAAATACCACACCTTGATCAATATTCACCGTCTGATTGACAAGGGTAGGCTGCGGTCTCGGATCATGTCCCCATACTACTATTTCTCCCGATTCATGGTCTACGAACCAATCTTTGCGGATTGGTTTTCCGTCTGCATCCTGACCTTCCGTATCTCCATAACGACAGTAATCAGAAATACGCGCCGACTGTTTGCCAATAAAATGATCCTTGATCCCCGCATGAGTCACAACTACGTGCCGCAACCCGTTTCTGCCGAAAATAAGATGAGAGGGTGCATGTAGTAGAAAATCCCTCAGCTCGCCTCTAAGCTGTTCCGCTGCTACCTTGCCCGCTTTTTGTTCATATTGAACCATTTCCTCTGCGAATCGTTCATCTCCATGATTGAGAGTTACCTTTCTTCCATCAAGGTAACGACCGATTTTCCAGCCATGATTGCTGTCAATCATGTAGGCGAGTCCAGCGTCCACGTGCTTTTTCCAGAACTGCACTGCTAATAACGATTCTGGGCCACGGCTCATCACATCTCCGACAGACACCAGTCTTCTGCCTTCTGGATGATGGTATAGTCCTTCCGTATCTTCCATATATCCGAGCCGCTCTATCACTTCCAGCATCTCACGGTAGCACCCGTGAATGTCACCAATGATATCAATGCCTGCACCCATATCATGAAACAGCGGCTGAGCACAACGGGCAAAGTTAACCTTTTCTACATCCTTGAGGACATAGCAAGCATCAAAGCCTTCTTCCCGGATACCGCGCAGGTTCCGCTTTAACAGCTGCGTCTGCTGCTTGACCCGTTGGCGGCCACGCGGATGCGCCCGGCCTGAATCACGTTCCAGTAGCACAGATTCGGGTACATCCAGCACCAAAGCCATCACAGGTACATGTGCCTTGGCTGCCAGCTGTACATATTTCTGGCGATCCTCAGCATACAGATGGGTGGCATCCACAACCGTCAGCTTATTCAGACGACAGCGCATAGCCAGAATGGTATCCATCGCTTCAAACGCCTTGGCTGACATCTGCTGGTACTCATAAAACAGCACGTCCGATTCCAGCCTTGGAAGTCCGCTCCAGTCTATAAATTCCGTATCTCCGACCAGCTGGCGAAAATGATCTGAGGATACCACTTCCGTTTTCAATAGAATCCCTTCGCTCACCAGCCTATCCAGTAAAGTGGTTTTACCACTATTCGAGGCCCCTACCAACACAACCAGTCCAGCATGCGGTAGATTAATCGTTCGTTCGGATGAAATGCTCATGAATTCTTCGGCTCCTTTCTGCGCGTAAATACAGCCATTTGGGTCGGTTGTCCAAAGCCTTCGACCTCTTCTCCGATCCCTTCCAGCGCTAATGAATAGGGAGCTTCCTCAATCCATTGCTCGCATCGTTCACGAAACTCGCTTCTGCTCCATTCAAAACGGTGATCGCCATGCCGCAGCTCTTGCTGATCCATACGATACACCTCATTATATTCTCGATTGGGAGTCGTCACGATCAGCACACCCGGCTGATATTCTGTCACAATCGTATCCATCACCCGGTTCAGACGATGCTCATCCACATGCTCAATGACCTCACACAGGATCATCACATCTTTTCCCCGCAATTGCTCATCATAATAAAAGAGAGAGCCCATCATAGGTGTAGGGCGAATTGCATCAGCATGCCTTTCCAGCTTGGCAAAACGCTCCACCGCCCTCACCTGTGCATATGCAGACGGCTCCACCGCCCAAATCTCTTCAATGCCCTTCATTCGAGCCATCCGAGCCGAAAGCTTCCCTTCCCCTGAACCAAAATCTACGATTTTCTGTCTTCGGGGCAGCTTGCGAATCACATCCATAATGGCTTGATACCGCAGCTCATTGAGCCGTACAGTAGGCTGTTGCGTCCCTTCCTCCAGTGACTGTTCTTGCTGCTGATCCTGTTCGTGATTATGCTTTTGTTCTTGGATCGCATGTTTTTCAGTCCGTGTAGCAGCAGAATCAGATTGCTCAAATTGCTCAATCAGGTTGGTAAAATGAAGTGTGCGTCGAATGATGAGCTCGCGTAGCGGATGCGCTGACAACCAGCCTTCACCGTAACGTCTCAGCTTGTCAAACTCTTCTTCGCTAATATAGTAGTGCTTATAATTATCCAACACTGGAATCAACAGCAATAACTGACGCAGCGCATATTGCACCGTCTGATGACCACTTAGCGTGACATATCTGACGGTGCTTCGATTTTTCAGCTGAAAAGAATAATCCGCTTCCCCTCGTTCTATGGTCACTTGATAGCCCAGCGGCGCAAATAGTCCCTCCACCACAGCATCTGGCAAATCCGACGCAACAGGCCCAAACGATAACTCCAGTGCAAAAGGATGCTTCACCCATGCTGCATAGTCTTCCTTGGGTTTGTCGTTCAGGGCCGTGCCAAGCGCGCCGCGAATATAGGTACAGAACAAGCTACTGGTTACAAACTCCCGGTCATTAATATACTGTGTAATATCATAGCTATCTGGACTGTTTTTGACCAAATCTATCGAATCTGGCGAAGCCTGAATGACGATTTCTGCCTCTTCCTCGGTAAACACGGTGTACACCATGCGTACACGCGCACCCTTTTCCGTGCGATCATACGTATTATAGGGATTTTTGGCAAGCAAATGCGAAATCATCCCGGCATTATTTCCGGTTGCTTTTAGCGTGATATGCATACTCTACTTCTCCCTCCCAACTTATGTTTTCCATACTTCATTCACCGCAGCGCGGAACATATCATCCAACTGCTGATCTCGTCCGCCCTCCATATGCTGAAGCAAAGGCGCCTTCTGTTCAAAGTAAGCAATTTGCTGCTCGATAAAATCATTCACCACCGAAAGCTGTGGCTCCACATCCAGCTCCTCGCCCGCTTTTTTACGTTCCAGCAAATGTTCGATCACCTGATAAAGTTCGGTATCAGCCGGAATGAATTCCTCCAGCAAGTCTACGAATTCCATCGGAGGCATGCTGTTGTATCGTTCAATCCAGCCACAGGCCAGCAGCGGGCGCAGCACGTAAAAATACTTTTTAATCTTCACCTGTTCACCTTGCAAATAATCCCGATAATTTCCTCGTGCCATATTCAGATAATGGTACATACAGGACTTCGGAGAGAAGGTTAACGGCGAGATCGCACGAATCTGATCAGCCACTGAATACTGCTCCAGATAGGGAATCGGAGATTGCAGCCATTCCAGCAAAGGCGGATTGGATTTGCGAAACAAATTGAGCGCCTTTTTCAAATCCCAGCCGTTTATATCCAGCAAATCGCTGATTGGCCGTTCAATCACATCCCGCTTATCAAAAATAGATAAATACCATTCTATGGGTCTTACATAGATAAATCGTACATCATAGTCACTGTCCTGTGAAGGAAACCCCCATGCCCGACTGCCTGATTCACAGGCGTATACAATGCGCACCTGTTCCTCCTGCTCCAACGCCCGCAGCTCACGCAAAATCGTTTCGCGCATTTCCGGTTGAATGAAACCCTGCCCATGCTTCACATCTGTCATGTTGTTCCCTCCCTTATCATTAAAGTAATTCCCGAATCTGTTCTCTAATCGACTCCTCCGTTTCAGCTACCGATAAGCGGCGAAGACGCTCTGTCGTTTCCTCACCCCACATCTCAGAAGGCCATTCCTTGAGTACATGAAGCGCTGCATGACGATTGGAGGTCACCGGACTCCAGAGTCCGGCAGCAACTAGCTCTTGCCCCATTCCTTCGTAAGAAGACAATAGCTGAAGCAAAATACCCAGACACTGATGCGCTTCATACTCCGGTCCAAAGCCTGGCGCATCAGCAGGACCAGAAGCAATCTCTTCCAGAGGCAAGCGCTTTTCTGCAAAAGCCACCAGCTTACGAGCTCGTTGTTCATCCTCTGTCCTGATGAGTTCAAAGTACAGATTAGGCTTGACTGGGTATTGGCTTAATTGATCAAATAGCACGGGCCATACATCTAGTGCTAGCATTCGAGCTACACGAATGGCATAGTGGAGATGCGGTGAATTTGCATGCTGTAGCTCCTGTTCTACCGGCTTTACCCACTGTGGATCGTCCATCATCTGCTGGCATATCGACGCGTAACGTTTACGCAATTCCGGCGTCCATTCATGCTCATAACGTGCCTCCCATGAATCGTCTTCTTCACCCAGAAAATCTGCAATATCCATGATGATCGTAAAATGCTTCACAGTCGTACACATGGCCTTAGCATGGCGAAGGTAGTTGCCTATGACCATAGCGGCATGCTCATAATCATCTATACTTTCCGCAGGTCCGCCTGCTGCCAGCAAAGCTGATAGAATATCACCCGCCCCGTCAAACAACTCCTGATCAATGTGCGGTACAGCGATGGCTGTATGCAGTTCGCCTTTATGAGCGCACTCATAAGCAAGATACTCATACATGACATTGTTACGGAATCCTTCCCGTAATAACCAATCACGTATTTCCTGCCGTGTCGGCTCCAGCCGTTCTACTACGTGAATACGTCCCCAGCCATGTACCTGTGACGCTAACCTATACAACTGCTCGTTGGCCTGCTCCGAGATATTACGGATAGCTACAGCCGCATATAGCGTGAATTCATCATGCTTGGCTAGTGTTAAAATAAGCTCGTGGTGCTGATCCGTCTCCAGCAATCCAAGCAATGCAATACCAAACTTCACCACATTACGATGTGCTCCGTGTTCAGCCAGCCAACGTGCTTCCTCATACAATCGATCCGGCTGAATTGCTGGATGCTCCCGCACCGCATCTAGCAGCGGATCAATCAGGCTGAGTGCATTTTCCTCCATCAAGCGTACATACGTCTCACGTCTCGTCTTCATCCCTGGCTTCCGGCATTGTCTGGACAACAACTGCGCCAGATCCTTAATTTTGTCAGTCTCTCCATCTCCGCCAGCGCCGTGATGCCCAAACGCTCCATCCAGCCCTCCTGCCACCCAACGCATCTTGTGACCTGCCCAGTATTCTTCATCATCTGGCAAATGATCATCCGTAAGCCTACCCTGAGGGTCCAGTCCCTGCTTAATCGTTTCATAAATCGAAAGCTTACCTACCCATGGATATAACACTTCATTTTTGAATCGTCCAAACATGTTGCATCACCCTTCTGTTATGTATTGCTTCTTACTTATCGTGCTACCTTATATCCCTATAATCCTTTATTTTGGAAGTCATGAACATGGTGAAAGTATTACAAAGATGAATAAATTACCTTTTTCCTGCATCCCTTCCCTGTTAGAATAAAGGGATACTTATTTTCGGAGAACGGCTACAGAAACGAGGAATGCATCATGGCGAGAGAGAGTTTTGATAAAGAAATTCAATTCCTGCGTATGCTCACACTAACAAGCGGCGCTTATAATCGGCAGCAATTTGCAGACAGACTTGGCATTTCGGTACATACCTTTGATAAAACGATCCGGCGCCTCAAGGAAATCGTCCAATCCGTACAACAGCAGCTGCCTGCGGAACAGGGACATGATTTTAATGAGATGCTGCGCTTTAATTATTACGAATCCGCTGATCCATTGCTGTTATTCCTGTTTCGGGCCAAATCGCTCAAGGAATCGGAAAGCGTCCGCTTATCCCTTCTGCTGACAGCGCTACAGTCACAGTCTATGACTACCATGGAACTGTTGGATGCTTGCTGCAATGGCCTGCCTTCCGACAGTTCACTGCCAGATGAGAAAACAATTCGTTCTGATCTGAAATATCTGGTCGAAGTCGGCGTGGTTCGTAAGGAGCCTGGCGGCAGGCCCTATCGCTATGCTGTCCGCAATGATCTGGTGACAGAACTGACGGACGAGGAATTACTGGACTTATATGATTTTGTGGACATTATGGCCAACACCCAGCTCCCCTCTGTGCAGGGATATCTGTTACGAGATCATCTTAAAAAAGCCATGCGCCGTCAGCTCGGAGATCGTGAGATGGCAGAGCCTTTTTTATATAAATACCATTATTATTCACGCATTCTGGACGAAGCCCATATTCATCCGCTTCTGCATGCCATTCGGCAACGTCGCTGTGTAAGCTTTTTATATTATTCGGCGTCCAAACGAAGCATGTACGGGTCACAGAACACAAACCCACGGTTTGAAAAAGAGACCGAAGGCCGTGAACATACCATTCTACCCCTGCAAGTCATCTATGATCATCAATACGGACGTTGGTATGTGCTTGGTCATGTAGGCGGCAAAGGAATCATGAAGTTTCGTATGGAGGGCATGACTCAATTGGTGGAGGGCAAGCCTGTCCCAGAGCAGCTTTATGCCGACCTGTTAGCCGTGCTGGAAGAAAAAATGCGGTACAGCTGGCTTGTTGATACGGGGCGTCCCGTGAAGGTACGGGTACGTTTTTTTAATCCTGAGGGTGCAAAGCGCAACTTTATCCGGGAACGTGTACTGTCACAGGGACAATGGGGTGCGATTACGGAGGAAGAAAGTGAATCCTTTATCTATGAAATCACAGTGAATGGAATCACTGAGATCAAACCATGGATTCGCAGCTTCGGATCAAGCTGTGAGGTATTGGAACCCCAGCGGCTGCGTAAGGAATTCAGACAGGAATGGAAGGAGCTGCAAGCCTATTATGAGCCTGTTCGAGAAAATATTTAACTATCAGATCGTCTCACGACTGGATGAATCGGGCGCTTTTGCTACCACATCGCAGGAAAGAGTCTGGCTTAAGTCCATGCTTGCAGACTCGGCAGCGACAGAGGCTTTTACCCCCTCTACACTTGATAAGCTTCGGCAATTACTTGCAGACGACGAGCCTCTGGAGGCTGATGGCAGCCTGCGCGAAAAAGCAGGGGTTCCTGCTGCTTCGGTTTATCATCCACTCCTGCGTGAATTGCGTTCCATTCTGCGATCCCGTTCAGGCATCTGTATGACCTACAAACTGCGCAACGGACGCCTGCATGAGCGAATATCCGGATTCCCATACAAGCTGGAGTTTTCCATGGTCAAAAAAGAATGGAGTCTGCTGTGGTATAATCGTCGCCACCGCGCATTTATGTCCACTAAACTGTCCAACATCGTAACCGTTACGGAGGATGAGATCCTACCTGAAGAAGCCGAGACGTTTACCCAACGAATACTCGGTATACTGGAGTCACGCAAAGAACAGGGCATCATCGAAATTATTCCTGTATATAACGGTGAAATGTCTCGTATTTTATATGCTTTTTCCTGTTTTGAAAAGGAGGTCGAATATGATCAGGAAGCAGATACCTATCGTATTACGCTCACTTTCCAGGCAGACGAATGTGAATATGTGTTATCCAAAATCCGCTTCCTCGGCAAACGTGTCAAGGTCGTTCAAGGCTCTCGATTAATTTCGCGAATGAAGGAAACAACAGCCAAGGCCCTCGCACGATACGAAGAGGAATAGCTGCTGAAGAAATATAGGATGAATCCACGTAAAGGCCCTCCCTCCGTCTGCTAATGAGACGAAAGGAGGGCCTGTTAAACGAGTTATGGCAAGGCTTGTCCGCGTGCACTGACATACAATTGATACCATTCCTCACGGGTCATCAGCTCGCTCTGGCGTTCTGCATCCTGACATGCTTTGATTCGTTCAGGATTGGCGCTGCCAATGACAGGCTGAATCCGTGCCGGATGCTTCATCAGCCAGCCCAGGACGATCGCTTCACGTGTCGTCCCCTTTTCAGAAGCCAGCTTCTGCACTAGTTCTGCCGTCTTACGGATGTGCTCAGGCTCTCCTTCCAGAGAACCTCCGCTAAAACGTCCCTGCGCCAGCGGTCCCCAAGCCTGGAGCTGAATATCCTCAGTTTGGCAATATTCCAGCAATCCTTCGCCAAAATGTACATTCGTCCCTGCCTGCTGGTTCACGTGTACGGTCTGATCTATAAAATGCAGATGTGCCAGGCTCATCTCCAGCTGATTAACAATCAGCGGCTCCGTTAGGCTACGCTCCAGAAAACAAATTTGGCTTACATTCATATTGGAAACGCCAAAATGCCGGACTTTGCCGGATGTCCTAAGCTCGCTGAACGCCTTCGCTACTTCTTCCGGCTCTACCAGCGGATCGGGACGGTGCAGCAGCAGGATGTCTAAATACTCAGTACCCAGACGCTTCAAGATACCATCTACGGACTCCATAATATGATCATATGAGAAATCAAAACGGCCTGGGAGCGTGCCATCCGGCAAAAAAATGCCGCATTTGGACTGAATTACGATTTGTTCACGCAATCCGGGCTGTCCCTTTAAAATCCGACCGAAAATTTCTTCCGCTTTTCCCATACGATAGATATCCGCATGATCAAACATCGTAATCCCGATGGATTGTGCAGCTTCTACAGCTCTCTCCGCTTCAACGACATGCTCCTGTGTATACGGTGCATGGCTCCATTCTCCACCAAAAGGCATGCAGCCAAGTACCAGCCGACTATCGGAGATCCCTCGTTTCTGTAAAGGCATAATTTTCATGCTGCTCCTCCTTGAACCCTCAAAGTATTCCTTGCTTCATCTACATTCGAATAGTGCGTGAAACCGCTATCACACACCTATTTTACCACTTACTTACGGTCGTGTATCACTTTGGTCCCGATTCGCATCTTTTTATCCGAATATCCCCATGCTCAGATAACGCTCTCCGGTATCCGGGGCAATGCAAAGCACCCGTTTACCTGCTCCCAAACGCCGGGCTTCCTGAAGGGCCGTCCATATTGTAGCCCCGCTGGAGGGCCCGACGAGAATTCCCTCCTGTGCAGCAATCGCCCGTGTCATCGCAATCGCATCCTCATCGGAAACCTGTACGATTTCGTCATACACTTCCGTATTCAGCACGGTGGGAACAAAGCCCGGACTCGTTCCCACCAGCTTATGCGGACCGGGTTTTCCCCCAGACAGTACGGGCGAACCTTTGGGCTCGACCACAACAATCCGCAGATCCGGCAAATGCTGGCGCAGCACTTCACCTGTACCCGTAATGGTACCGCCCGTTCCCGAAGAAGCGACGAACACATCCAACCGCCCCTCCGTCTGCTCCAAAATTTCAAGTGCCGTGGTTGTACGATGGATATCGGGATTTGCTTCATTTTCAAACTGATGCGGGATAAAACTCCCTTCAATTTCTGCCCCCAGTTCGAGAGCTTTACGAATCGCTCCTGGCATCCGTTCTTCCGCTGGTGTCAGTACGACCTCAGCCCCATAGGCTTTTAAAATATTGATCCGTTCCTTCGTCATATTCGAAGGCATTACCAAAATCGCACGGTAACCTCGAGCTGCCGCATTCATCGCAAGACCAATCCCCGTGTTGCCACTGGTTGGCTCAATAATGGTGCCTCCCGGCTTGAGATGTCCCGCCTTTTCCGCCTCGGCAATCAGATTGCCCGCCGCCCGATCTTTAACACTGCCGCTTGGATTAAAATACTCCAGCTTCACATACACTTCCGCATCCTGCGGTCCTGTGAGCCGTTGCAGCCGCACACAAGGCGTATCTCCGATTAAGTCCGTAATACTATGTACCACTTTAAGTGTCATTGTTATATCCTCCCCGGATCATTCCTTCAACGTCATTTCCTATCTTCATATCATACTACCAAAATAACATAATTGGCTCCTTCCAACCTGTCGCTTTTGTAAATTACACAAACCTTATCAACTTAGTATGTAAAATTCTTGCAAAATGGGTCGCCAGATGTTGCCTGGAATGATATACTCGCATTACTATTTTTTCAGGAGGATACAAGAAACTTATGAGTACTCAAGAAAATATGACAGCTAATCGCTTCCCCCCCTCCTTGCTATGGTTAACCCTTGGTGCCTTCGCCATCGGCATGACCGAATTCGTCATTATGGGACTTCTGCCCAATGTAGCCCATGATCTTCATGTTACGATTCCGCAAGCCGGGCAATTAATCACCAGTTACGCGCTTGGTGTGGCCATTGGCGCACCTGTGCTTACTGTATTAACCCATAAGGTTCCGCAAAAAAAGCTGTTGTGTCTGCTGATGTCTATATTCATTTTAGGCAATCTTTTTTCCGTCATTGCTCCTAACTACGAACTGCTGATTGCGGCCCGTATGGCTACTGCGTTATCGCACGGAACCTTCTTGGGAGCAGGTTCCTTGATCGCTGCCCGGCTGGTTCGTGCTGATAAGCGGGCAGGAGCCATCTCTATGGTGCTAACCGGATTGACGGTAGCGAACATTATTGGCGTGCCCTTCGGCACCTTTATCGGACAGCAGCTCGGCTGGCGCGCTTCCTTTGGAGCCATTGTTGTGATCGGCTTGATTTCTCTCTTCGGAATTATTCGTTACATTCCGGTGATTCAGCAGGACAAGCCTTCCAGTCTCAAGCAAGAAGTCAAGAGCTTATTTAATCCAAAAGTGCTGCTGATGCTGCTGACAGGTGCAGTTGGCTGTGGTAGCTTGTTCACTGTCTTTACGTACATTACGCCCATGCTTACGGATATTAGTGGCTTTGCCGAACACAGCATTACCTGGATTCTTGTCCTGTTCGGCCTAGGCGTCACAATTGGGAACATCGTTGGCGGCAAGCTCGCAGATTGGAAGCTGCTTCCCTCCTTGATTGCAAACTATGCTGTACTGGCCATTATTCTGGCCATTCTGACGTTTACACTTCAAAGCCAGGTACTGGCCGTTATCACTGTATTCATCTGGGGGATTGCTGCATTCGGCATCATGCCGGGTATTCAGGTTCGCATCATGAATCTGGCCTATGAGGCTCCTTTGCTAGCCTCTACCTCCAGCCATTCCGCATTGAATCTGGGTAACGCAGGTGGTGCTTTTATCGGGGGAGTCGTGATTAACCAAATGGGGCTGTCCGCCATTCCATGGGTTGCATCACTCATTACTGTCGGCGGTCTGCTGCTGATGCTGGTCAGCTACATGATGGATCGCAAGACGGCTCATACTGAAGCGATAGCAGAGATACAGTCATAAGAAAAGGGACTTTCGTTCATTAGAGCGAAAGTCCCTTTTTTAAGGTCTAAATCCACGCAACCTGTCTCGGTGTTCAGCTTAACCAACCATCGAAAAAATCCCTATATCCCTGCTTCATCACCTGACTTGAAAACTGTTCCATGGCGTATGCCTGGTTTTCTGTCGAAACCCGGCGAGGTGAAGCCGCAGCCATATTGACCAGTTCGAACCAGTTCTTCTCATTCCCCGAAAATGAATGTGTAGAGCTGATGTGCCCATAGCAAGGATGCTCAGGCTTGACGACGATTTTCCCCATGGCTAGCGCTTCGGTCAGCGGCATCGCGAACGTGTCGAATTTGGAGCAGCTCCAATACACCTTCGCCGTGTTCATCAGTGCAAACACCTCGTCTTGCGTTAGCGCAAATTGAAGTTTTACATTGTCCGGGATGTCGTACTTCTTCATGCTTTCCTTGTAGCGTTCACCACCAAATACCATATAGACATCCTTATCAGGATTATGCCGCGCATACTCCAGTACCAGATCCGGACGCCGATTCTCTTCATCTCTACCAATCCACATCACCCGGTTCTCCACCACTTGTGAGGGATCAAAATGCTTTTCCACCAACCGCTCATTAAATCCGATCGGGATGACTGTCACATCGGTTACGCCAAACTTCGAGGCCATCTCCTGCTTGAGAAAGGCAGTCTGTACGATAGCCTTGTCCACGATCTGATAAAAAGGCTTCATCATCTCATAGCCTGTCAGTGCCGGGTCTGGAAAACTATGTGGAAAAAGCACGCTGTTTTTAAAAAACATATTCAAATAGGTAAAGCCAGATACCGTATAAATAACGTGCTCAATCTGCTGCTCGTGCAGTTGATCCAGCACGACGTCATAATTGACCAGGTCACCCTTTTCGTGCTCATAGCCCGGAAGCCAGTCATGGCTGCTTACATGGCGCTCCGGTGATACAAATACGATATCCACCCCCAGTTCCAATCCGATCTGCTTCAGACGTTCTGCAAAAATACGAGGACCCTGCGCTTCAGCAAATTGTATTTTTCTCATGACCAAACCGACTTTTTTCATGGATTTATTTCCCTACCTTCTTTGGCTAACTATATAGAATCTATGCCTTAAGCCCACTAAAGCCACTGCTTACATGGTTGGACTTGTCCCCAATCCATCATCGCTGTACATTGGTTTAAACAAGCTAACGTTTCATCCAACTGGGACTCTAATTGCTCTTTTGACCATTTGTTGCTATTTCTATGCAGCTCCTTTTTAATCCTTTGCAAATCACTTGTGATTAGTAATAGCATCCAAAGCGAAAATACCACAGCAAACATACCATATTCCTGTATAAATGCCGTTCGATCTACCTGTATCCCCAACAGCTCCAGCTGTTCCAGATAGGTGTCTAGCATACGAATACGCAATTCAGACGTCATATGTCGGGGGAATAACGGATGGGACATGTCGATCAGGTGATATACATCCCACAGCGGTGTGTTTAGATGAACATGCTCCCAATCCAATACCTTTAACTGCTCCCCACTCAGCGCATAGTTCCCCGGATGAAGATCACCATGAGACAGTACAAGCTGGTGTGAAAAAGATAGATGCTCCAGTTGTACATAAATACGCTGCATGTGTTGCTTGGAAAAACCGAGTGAGCTGCAAAGCTCTAATATATCTGGCTTGCGTATGTGCAGTTCAGAAACCATCTCCTGAATGAGCGGCTTCGGTCCCCGCAATGGCATTCCTGCAAAATAATCCAGTGGCAAAGCATGCCACCTTGCAACAAGTCCTACAGCTTCCAATAGGGTTTTGTCTGCGTGAACATGATGTAACGGACCAAGGTCCTCAAATACCATCCATTCTCCTCCGTCATCTGCGTCTGCATCAGACCAAGCTAGCAATTGGGGATAGATGGGTGGTAATGCGGGAAGCACATGCTCGTACACCCATCTCTCGTGCCCCTTCTGATCGTCATTGGTTAGTGGTTTAAATATATAACTTTCAGAGGAGGACACGTAAAAACGTTCCACATGCCGGCCATTCGTACCTGTATATAAAATTTCACGATCGCGCACCAGCGTATCATTCAAAGTACCGTCTACATTCACATATTGATGAAATAGATTCATAGCCACCCAACTTCTTTTGTATAAAATGTAATAGCACGATCATAACATAGTCCTTGTTCTGAACGAAGCCCAGATCATCTTTTGGGTAACTCAACGTACCAAAAAGGGGCTTGTCCTATCAGATCATACGACCTGTTGGACAGCCCCTTTTCCTATCCGTACTCCTATCCTACGCTAACGATTAGTATTTAGTATTGCCGGACTCGCTCGTGTTGCTAGATTTAAAGCCTTTGAACAATTGTTTTACATTATGATAACGAGTATTCGTAATTTTAGCTTTGCTGTTAGGACCGTCGGATCTCAGGATCGAATCCTTCACGTTGGAAATATCCGAGTTATCCAAAGTCATATTCACTCTAAAAGTAGAGCCCCCAAGTTGGCGAACCAGCTTACCGATATCATCGGCTCTAAAATTTTTAATGTTAATTGTGCCTTCGGCATTGATTTGGAACACTTTATCATATGCATGGTATGCTCCACCGCCTGTAATATTCACTGTGCCTGGTTCTTTAAGCGTCAATGCATCTTCACCGACATCCTCCCACGTTACGTTGGAAATGGTGCCATTGCCATATACATGCACACCATCCGCAGCAGGCGCGGCGATGATCACATTTTTCAGCGTTGCATTATTTTCAAGCTTGAAGATAGGCTTTTGAGCCTCTTTTTGGCTTCCATCTCCCAAGGTATCGGGGTCAGCCACTACGGTCTTGCCTTTACCATCGTATACTTCTCCGGCTTTTACAAGTATGGTCTTATGAACGACCTCTGGAGCTGCATGAGCAGAATAATTGCCGACAAATAATGCGATCAGCATACCGGATAAAGCAATACTCATTCCCTTTTTCAATACTTTAGCTGTGTTTGTTTTCATTTCAATTCATCCCTCTCGTAGATTGTTTTTTATTCTTATCTCCAATTCTCCGTTGACTAGAGCGCAAGCGCGTAGACCGTATCACCACCTTCGTACAATGAACCCATTGACCGATACATGTCCGTAAAGTGATATTTAACTATTTGCATATGTATACTTGGTTTTTGGTTCAAAGTAGCTTCATTTTTATAAATTCAATCAATCACAAATTGTAAATATAGCGATTACATTTACAATTTGCATAACTCTATTATATTCCTACTTCCAATAATTTCAATACGTTTTTCGGCAAAATATGTCCTTTTTTTCAATTAAGTACACAATATTGCCTCTTTTATACTTGTACAAGTTTGTTTTTCTTCCATTTACGCATTAAATAACACTTGAATACCTCATCTCGTTTACATGTTGTTTATCACTCCATTGGTAATCAGAGTCTCTTTTATCGTATACCTCATTGCTGATGTGCTCTATACTATTGAATGACACGGTTGATGAACGTATAATGTATTTAGTGCTTTGAAGCGTTACATCTCAACATTACTGGTGAGAAAAGAGTGGTTATCGTGCAAAACAATAGTGAGATTCCATTAAAAGAACAAAATATTGTGCTCATCGGCTTTATGGGCGTAGGCAAAACAACGATCGGTTCCCATCTAGCGCGCAAACTGTATCGCGATTTTGTCGATATTGATCAGGAGATTGAACAAGAGTACAACATGCCTACAACAGAAATTTTCAAAACTTACGGAGAGAAGCGTTTCCGCGAGATTGAAAAAGAACATATTTTGAAGTTGTGCAGCAATACACGCCTCAAAATCATTTCTGTTGGCGGTGGTGCGTTTTTACAGGAAGAGGTGAAGCAGGCTTGTTTGGCTTCCTCCATTGTGTTCTTCTTGGATTTAAATTGGGACTCCTGGAAAGATCGGCTCAAGATGCTGATTGACACCCGCCCTAATCTGCAAAACAAGACGCTGGAGGAAATTGAAAATCTTTTCCGTTCCAGACAGGACATTTACGCGGTGAATCACTCCAAGATCGATACCGATCAGTTGGATGCGGAAGAAGTCGCAGACTATATTATTCAAACGCTGAATCTGGGTTGGGAATTGTATGAACCAACTCGGGGATTGAATTAAGCGTTACACAAAGGAGGGCCCCAGCAATGCTTATCGCTTGGGGTCCTCCTTTGTGTTCATTGCGGATAACTTGCTCACTAGCGAGCAATACCTGCGTCTTTTAAGAATGGCTATGCAGCACCTGCAATATTTCTCTCAGTTCAGTGACAGGAATCTGTCCCGGCGCGGAAGCTTTCTTGGCAGCACCAAAAGTCAAAGCTGAACCAAACAGTTCTCCGGTCAGACGGCTCACGACACCTTTTCCCGCCATCGACATTGTGATAATTGGCCGATCAGCATACTCTTCTGCCATAGTGCGTGTGGCGTCCAGTAAGGTCAGTACATCGGCTGTATTAGTTGGCATCACCGCTATTTTAGGCAGATCGCCGCCCAATTCCTGTGCCTTACGCAACCGGGACACAATTTCCTCTTTCGATGGTGTTTTTTGGAAATCATGATTAGAAATAATCACATACACGTTATGCTTATGTGCTGCTTCTACCAGTGTCTTCACATCAGCTTCCTCATTAAAAAGCTCTACATCAATAAGTTCGACTTGCCCCGTTGCGGCTATTGTACGATTCAATTCCACATAACTTGCCGCACTGATTTCCTTTTCTCCACCTTCTCGGGCGCTACGGAACGTAAATACGAGTGGAATATTGGCTAAAATAGACCGAATTTCATGTAAGGCAGCCTTTACCTTTTCCAGATCTTCCACATGCTCGAAAAAATCGACTCTCCACTCTACGATATCCAGGTCGAGTGTTCGTAAATGGGCAGCCTCTTCCTTCAACTGCTCCAACGTTTCTCCCACCATGGGAACACATATTTTAGGCGCTCCTTCACCGATCCGTACATCATTTATCTTTACGATTTTTCCCATATCTATCTCACTCCCCAATTACAGTTTCAAGTCGAACATTCACAATAATTCATAGTATAACGCATTCTGAATAAGCATGCAGATGATTAGGTTCAGTCGCTAGTTATTTCGTATCCAGTACGATTTGAGGAGACAATTCTCGTTTTGCAGGAAAAACGGCACTGTAGCGAAAATTAACAAACACCGCCAGTGCGATTCCAAGTGCATTCACAATAATAGCCAGCATAAACACACTGGAAATCTGAGAATGCTTCAAAAGAAAGCCTGTAAACACGGGAATGAGTGTATAGGACAGCGAAGTTGCGGTATAAATAAACCCGGTAATCTGTCCTTTTCGTTGACTAAAAAATTCACTCATTACGGTTAACGTCAGCTGAAGTACACCCGATATTGAAAACCCGATGACACTCGCACAAATAATGGCGGCAGCCCCAGATTTGAAAAGAAGAAGCGCTCCAAAAGCCAACAAGGAAATGCAAGGATAAATAAGGATGATATGAACAGGTTTAACCCATTTTCTCAATACAATGACCAATACAAATACGGAAACCAGCGAACCCATATTGTAATAAACTAATAGCCTCAGAGACTCTGATTCCGTCATGCCGATAAACTGTTGCCCAAAAGTAGGCAGCCATAACTGCACAATATACAGCAAGGTAGGTCCTGTAAATCCAAGCAAGATAAGACACACACCTTCCTGCCAAAACCGCGGTTTACTCGGATCATTTGCCTTTAAATTCCCCGTCTGCTTGGCGCTAGATACGGAAGTACCGCCACTTTGCCCCTTGTTGGGCTGTACGCGCATGTCTGGAAACTTCATTCTGAACAAGTAGATCGCATTCAATGCAAATATCAGTGCTGGTATAAGGAAAGAGAACCCGTAAAAAATATCGTGATTCATAAAAAAGATAATCATTAGCGGTAAAAATGCCGCCCCAATGGATATAAAACCTCTCACCAACACTGTAGCCGAACCAGAGGATTGGGGAAAAGCCTCGATCAAAGCTGGATAAGTACCTGAATCAAGAAAAGAATTCGCTACACCTGCCAGCACAGCCAGTACCATCGCCATCTCAAAGGTGGGACTCAGCGGTATACCGACCAAGAATACGGCCATCAGCAGCCCTGCGGCCACAATAAACGGTTTGCGACCATAGCGGTCGGAGAGCACTCCGGATATGTACAGCGTAAACAGTCTGCCAAACCCCATCGCGGAAACCAAGAGACTGATGCCTGCCTGATCTGTATGCAAATGCTCTGTTAAAAAGGACATGTGTGACGCCAGCATAATATTAAACATGCCGAACAAAAGATAGTTCACATAAAGACCTGTCGCCACTGGAATAGAAGAACGTTTCATCATGAATTCACCTGCTTTTGTAAGTAAGTCTTGTAGTATCAAAACGTGAATCATTTCACATTGCTTGTGTCGATGATGAAGTATAGAACACAATTTAAAATTTATCAAGTTTAAAATTGCGAGAATCCGGCTTAGACACGCTGATGCGTTTTCAGATAAAACTCCTTGCCATAACTTAGGGCAAAGTTCCGAAACTCTACTACTGCCGGGGATAAGTATCTATTTTTAATGCTGGCTAGGTAGATAAAACGCTCGTATTCTGGATTTACAATAGGCAATGTTTTGACGTTAAAATAATCTAACGATGAAATGCGGGGCATAACTCCGATCCCGTAATTGATAGACACCAGTCCTGCCATTGCCGTATCTTCTTCAATCTCGCAAATAATCTGTGGCGTAACGCCTGCCTTGGCGAACAAATTTTCAATAATGGGCCGAATCCCACTCTTTTTGTTGAAGAAGATCACCGGGTAATCCGCTGTATCCTTAAGATCAATTTGGTCCAGCGAAGCCAGCGGATGATCAGGGGAAACAATGACCACCAGTTCCTGCTGAGCCAGCGGAATAAACTCCACTTCTGGTTCATTTTCCACGTGAGAGCAGAACGCCACGTCATAGTGTTCCTGCTTCAGACCTTGAATAATATCGTTCGTATTCCCTTGGTGAAACGAAAAGGAAATGTCTTTACGGGCATCTTGAGCTGAAAAAGCTTGGATTATTGCTGGAATGAAGTGTGAACCTAACGTGTAAATGAACGCCAAATCTATATTCCCATGGCTTGGACTCACTAATTCCCGTAAGTTATGCTCCCCCTTTTCCAATTCATCCATCGCGTGCTCCACATATTTCAGAAAAAATCGCCCGTATTTGTTTAGTCGAATATTTCTCCCCTGCTTTTCAAACAGATGAACACCCAAATCCTTTTCTAATTCTGAAATCGCATGACTTAAACTGGGTTGAGTGATACATAGCCGCGCAGCTGCCTGGGTAAAATGCTCCAGCTCTGCAAGTACACGAAAATATTGTAAGTGCTTCAGATTCATAAGAATGTACACTCCCTCTTTAATTCATATTTTAAATTATAGATTTAAACTATGAAAAACGATAAAAATATGCATTGGATTTATAATAACACCCCTTATATAATTAAAACATAGACATTATGTGAATATTTTCACTTGTTTGTGGGCGTACTTTAATAGACCTGGACGATGCCTATCTAGGCCATTGATCTAAAATTTAAGTTGGGAGTTACACTTATGAAAAATCCTTATATCAGAATGGCAACAGGGCTTTATATCAACTATTTTCTTCTGGGTATGATTAATGTTATTCTCTCGTCGAATATGAGCTTTCTGACCGTGCAATTGAACACGGATAAAGCAGCCATCGGCTATCTGGTGTCAGCGATTGGAATCGGTAAACTGCTCGCTCTCGGAGTAGCCGGAAAAATGTCAGATAAATATGGAAGGAAACCACTCATTGTTATTGCATCATTTGCTTATTTAATCTTCCTAATCGGTATTCCGCTTGCACCTAACTACACGTTGGCATTCGTGTTTGCCATTATCGCAGGGCTCTGCAACTCAATGATGGATGCGGGGACTTATCCCGCACTCATTGAAGGGTTCGGAAAAAAAGCCGGGTCTGCAACCGTCCTGGTCAAAGCATCCATCTCGATCGGTGCCATTGTTATTCCGTTCATGATTGCATTTTTTATTAATCACGATATGTTCTATGGATATTCCTTCTTTATTCCAGCAGGAATTTATCTGCTGAACGGAATTTTCTTGTCGATGACCGCTTTCCCCAACCACAAAGCAGAGGAACAAAAGGCTCCAGCCGAGGCTGGTCAATCAACGGATTCGTTCCACAGCGAGTCTAAGTTTTGGCAAGAAGGCTTGTCTCTGATTATTATCGGTTTTACTTCAACTGTATTGTTCATGATCGTGCAGCTATGGCTTCCTACCTTTGGACAAGAAGCTCTTGGCATGGACAAAGCCAGCGCTATTAAGCTGCTTAGCTACTATAGTATAGGTTCACTAGTTTCCGTTATTTTGTTGGCTGTGGTACTTGGTAGATTCATTAAGCCTATTACCGTCATGATTGTGTATCCGCTTATTGCCCTGCTTTCTTTGCTCGCTTTAATTGTATGGCACAATCCTGTCGCTACCTTGATCAGTTCATTCTTAATCGGCTTGTCTACTGCGGGTATCTTCCAAATTGCCCTTACGGTCATGACGGAATTTTTCCGCAAGAACAAAGGAACTACGACTTCTCTCGTAAACATAGCAGCCAGCCTATCGTTCATCCTGATGCCTTTAGCTACCGGGAGCATGTCCAAAAGTCTGGGAATTACCTCGGTATTCATTCTAGATATTGCGATTGCCGTAGTCAGTATTTTGCTGGCCGTGTTTGTTGCTTATCGATATAAAAAAGTGTTTCATTAAACTACACAGATCACTTGGAGGCTTATTATGAAAAACGCTGGACGTATTGACGGAAGAACACAATTAATCGGACTGCTAGCTACACCGATCGGACACTCTTTGTCCCCGGCTATGCATAATCTTGCGTTTGAGAAACTGGGGCTAAACAACGCATATATGGCCTTTGAAGTAGGCAATGAACAACTCGAAGAAGTGGTACGGGGGATGCGCGCTCTAAACATACGCGGCTACAATGTGTCCATGCCCAACAAAACAGCCATCTTACAGTACCTTGACGAGCTGGACGACAGCGCTAAATTTACAGGTGCCGTCAACACTGTCGTGAATACGGATGGTAAGCTGAAAGGCTACAGTACAGATGGATCTGGTTATGTTCGTAACTTGCAGGAGCACGGCATTGATCTGAAAGGTAAGAAAATGACACTCGTCGGCTCAGGCGGTGCTGCAACACCGATTGCTATTGAAGCCGCTCGAGCTGGCCTCGCTGAAATTTCAATTTTCGCTCGTAATGACCAGTTCTTTGCCCGGGCGGAAGAGAATGTTCGTATTATTAATGAAGAGATGAAACATGCCCAAGTCAAGGCGAATATCTATGCACTAGAGGATCAAGAGAAGCTGCGTGAAGAGATTCTTACAAGTCATATTTTCGCTAATGGTACAGGTGTGGGTATGAAACCGCTGGAAGGCAAAAGTGTCATTGAGGATGTGTCCATGCTTCGTTCCGACCTGATCGTGACCGATGTAGTGTACAGCCCAGCTAAATCCAAACTGATGGAACAAGCTGAGTCCGTAGGTGCAACCGCCATTAACGGTCTGGGCATGATGCTGTGGCAGGGCGCACTTGCCTTCGAATTATGGACAGGGCAAGAAATGCCTGTCGCTTATATTAAAGAACAGCTTTTTGCTGATCAACTGTAAGATTTAGAGCTGCTAACAAGCACATCAAGCCATGAGTTCCTTCTATTATATATGCATATATGTACTTTAAAGACGATGCTCAGCGAATGAAACTTCTGCCGGGCATCGTCTTTTTTATGGGTACACACCATTCTTCCTTCTCTTTTCATTAATCCTTATATGGGTCAAACTCATTGGCCCCAGCCATGCATACCCCGATTGGCTTCAGCACATGCATAACTTCAACAGTCTCGGAATGAGCGTCCAGCACCTCACGCAGTTTGCGGTAGACGAACGGGCTTTCGTCTGTACCTGCTCCGCGCAGCTCGACACCGTAGTTTCGAACAGCCTCCTTCATCTGTAGGTCCGTAATCTGCCCTCCGCTACGCGTACGGGTTTTCCAATTCATTTTACCGGCTGCCTGGGTACGACTCATAATACGACCTGCGCCATGGACTGTGCTATAGTAGGAATCCCGATTTTCTACCGAATCTTTCCCACGCACAATCACCGAGATATCCCCCATGCTTCCTCCAATAAAGCCCATTTGACCAGGGGCCGAGGGGGTTGCGCCTTTGCGGACCACAATGGTGTCGCGTCCATCATGCTGTTCTTTCCACGCGTAATTATGGTGATTATGCACCGTAAAGTCCGCTTCGGTCCCCATAATACCAAGCACTTGTTCTATCACATGGTCACGTCCTGCATAAGCATAACGTCCGGCAAGGCGCATTGCACGATAGTACATATCCCCCAGCTCACTGTTCATATCCAGTAGTACAGGCGGCTGATCCATATGTTCTCCCGGCGCCTTTCCGAGAAACTCCCGTCCTGCGGCCAAATTTAGAAACCCGCTTGCTGTTTTATGCCCAAAGCCCCGGCTGCCGAAATGATTGGCAATCCAGACCTGTCCTGTCGCTTCCTCTACAAATACATCAACAAAATGATTGCCACTTCCTACTGTACCCAGCTGTTCTCTCGCCAAGGACTTCAGTTTGTCATGCTCTTGCTTCCCAATCGCTGCATATACCGCCCAATCCGGGTCATCAAACAGCTCATGGTCCACCTGAATCTCATTCACACGACCTACGCCAAATGAAATCTGACGTGCAATCTCATCCATCACGGTTGAAATACGCGGCATAATGTCTGCGGCAGACAGCTTGGTTCTTACCGCCTTATTTCCGCAGCCGATATCATACCCTACACCTGAAGGTGAAATTTGTCCGTCATACACCATCACACCGCCAATGGGCTGACTGTAGCCTTTATGATGATCTGCCATCAGTAGCGCCTGAATCACATTACCATTTTCGGCACATGTGCGGGCTTGAGATAATGCCCCCGGATCAGGTGCTCCCCATACGCGTACTCCATTGATTTCTTGATAAGCCATCGTTTTATCCCTCCATATTTTGCAAGAAAATTTCTATATGTAAAAGTGAGCATTCTATTTTTAAACTTTGGATCTCTTAATAGCATTATGTACGGTTTACCCGCTTCCGAACAGGGCGTAAGTATTACAAGCACAACATCAGACGTCTCTATAAGAAAGTCCCTAAGAAAATGAAAAAGGATATCCATGCAGCCAAACAGACTGTAGGATATCCTTTTATGATCATTTAGAAACCATTAATCAATTTTACTGATATTTTTTGATGATTCCGAATTGATCCACAATAAAAGGTTTGGCATCATTTTTGTTTTGATCAATTTCGTACGTTACGGCTGTAAGTTTATTTTCGTCGACAGTGATGCCAACAAAATTCTGCACCTGTCCTCGTACAGGTCTACGATTGTCACTCGGATCTGGGCCATATACTGCCGCATGATTCTCTTCAGCTAATTCAAAGAGGTTATAGTACTTATCTCCAAGCTTTTCACTCGGGTTCTTGTAGTAAACTTTAGGGCCAGCAGTTGCTGGGATGACATAGATACTTCCATCCGGATTCACACTATATTCAATCGTCTTTTCATTTAATCTATCTTTTAATTTGGTTGGCGTTGTTGCTTTACCCTCTTGGTTGATTGGTTTCGTCCGAGCATAAATATGATCATGCCCCTGCACGACAAAGTCGATATCAAGTTTGTCCATGAGTGGAGCGATTTGGTTACGAACTCCATTGTTATCCATGATGTCAGCATCTGTTGCATGGTTAGAGGTAGTGTAGGGACCTTTGTGAATATTAACAATGATCCACTTTGCACCTGCCTTTTTGGCTGCCGCAGCATCTTTCTTTAACCATTCAACTTGATCTTCAGAAAAATTGGCATATTTCTCTGAGTCCTCATTGGAGTTCAGTACAATAAAGTGAGCATTGCTGTAATCAAAGGAGTAGTACGCTCCTGTTTTAGTAGCAGAACCCGCTGGTTGATTAATATTAAAGTGATCATAAAAAGCGTAGTTCTCATCCTCGTGATTACCTGCTGAAGGAACAATGGTTGTATTCAAAAGACTTTTTTGTGAATGTCCCAACAACCAGTTCCACTGCTCTTCTTTGGTACCGGTATCTACGATATCTCCGTTGTGAACTACAAACTGAGCATTATTTACGGTTTGAAGTGCTTTTTCGAGCGTCTGTGAAGACAATATGGCTTCATCTTCGCTTTTCGCTTGTGTATCAGCTAAATCAATGAAGGTAAATTCACCGTTCTTAGGAGCCGTTTGAAACGTACCTGTTTCGCTCCATATCCCGCGCGCTGCATCACCCACACGATAATAATAAGCTGTGTCCGCTTGAAGACCTGTAGCTACAGCTTTATGGACAAGCTCTTCTGGAGAATTGGTCGATGGAGAGGAAGTGCCTTCAAATGTAAGAGCATTCGTAAAATCAGCTTCAGAAGCCGTTTTCTTGGTTACTTGAACAGTGCTCTTCGTGAAAAGCTTTGAAGTATACCAGGTAAATCCTTTGGAGGCTTTGGTGTCTCCATAAAATGTAGCTGTAACTTTGCTAATACCTTGATCTGTGTTCACTGGTGACTCAGCATGAACAGGTAAGGCTGACAGGCCCGTAATCAAACCTAGCGCAAGAGCAACAGACATTGATGTTGCTGACCACTTTTGAAACTTCTTAAACATGTGTACACTCCTCTGTGCAGTTAATATGTAAAAGTTATAAATATGATCATAACAATCATTTGTTAATACGTTATTTGCTGAGATGTAGTGCTTTGTAAAAATGAGGTTAGGTATATAAACCAAAAAAGGCCTACCGCATGTTTGCAAAATTTGCGAAACCGGTAGGCCTTATTCATGTTCTAGGTACTCTTGACACATAAAACTAGACTGCCCCATATAAGAAGCAGTCGCGGAGTCTTGGAAAGCTAGTAAGGGTTTTGTTAAATCACTAGCCAACTAATGTGCAGAGGTATTTTTCAAATCCGCTTCATAACGAAGACCAAATTGTTGTCTTGCCTCCTCCATCACTTCAGCGACTGTCAGCGAACACTCCAAAGAGTTAATGGAACTGTTGCGTTCCCCACTCTTGATCAGATCAATAAATTCCTGAATTTCATAATACATGGGCTCACGCGTCTGAGCCTTGGTCAAATCCTCAATCGTGCCGTCCCGATAATGAATTTTCACCTCATAGGGCTGGCTGATTTTGTCGATCACCATCGTTCCATACTCACCCTGAATTTCGGCAGGCAAATAGGAATCTGTAATTTTGGAATGCATGACGATAGCATCCATATCCGGATACTTCATCACAATACTGCCCTCGCCGTCGACACCAGAGGATAACAGTACACCCACCGCCCGGATCTCATCCGGTTTGCCGAACAATGCCACCATTGGATACAAACAATACACTCCCAGATCCATCAAGGAACCATTCGAAAAAGCCGGATTAAAGGCATTTAGCACCTTGCCCTGCTTAAAAGCATCAAAGCGTGAAGAGTATTGACAGTAGCTTGCAAAATAACGCCGAACCCGGCCTATTTTATACATATGATCCTTTATAATTTTAAAGTTGGGCATAAGCGTGGATTTAACGGCCTCCATCAACAGAACATCATTGTTGCGCGCGGCTTCGATCATACTCTGCACCTCTGCTGCATTAGAAGCAAAAGGCTTCTCACACAGCACATGCTTTCCATGGTTCATACATAAGATCGCTTGCTCCGCATGTAAAGAATTGGGACTGGCAATATATACGGCATCCACCTGATCACTTGCAGCCATTTGTGCCAGATCTGTAAAAACCTCCGGCTGGCTGTTATATTTGGCAGCAAAGGCTTGGCCTTTCTCCTCTGTTCGTGAGTACACCGCGGTCAGGGAAAATTCGTCTGTCTCTATCGCAGCTTGAATAAATCTTTCCGTTATCCAATTCGTTCCAACGATACCAAAACGCATCACAGTATCCCATCCTTTCCCGTGAGTCATTACAATTAATATATGTTCCTATTCTCGCATTCCAGCCAAGACTTGTCCACTATACCGCTTGTCATCTCCCATGCTTCCACATATTAAAAAGGACTGCGGTCTATCAGCTTAATTTATACTGATTGTACCACAGTCCTTGTATGCTTTTTGAGGTTATATCTCTACTTTTTGGAGATCACCTTGCCCACTTCTGCCAAAATGGCATCCATGGAAGCAGGGTCGTGTACATCGTACTCATCAATGTTGAGACGCAGTACAGGACAGGCATCAAAATCGTTGATCCAATCGGAATATCTGCGATGCATTTGCTCCCAGTAGGATCGCTCGGTCTGAATCTCCATTTCGCGGCCGCGTTCTTCGATCCGACTCAGTATGGAGGTCAGGCTGCCTTCCAGATAGATCAGCACATCAGGGTGTGGAAAGAACGGGGTCATGACCATCGCCTCAAATAGGCTAGTATATGTTTGATAATCGGTAGGGTTCATTGTTCCCTGATCGGCATGCATTTTCGCAAAAATGCCTGTGTCCTCATAAATGGAACGATCCTGCACAAAACCTCCACCAGACAAGAAAATGTTCTTTTGCTCCTTAAAGCGTTCCGCGAGAAAATAGATCTGCAGATGAAAGCTCCATCTTTCAAAATCGTGATAAAACTTCTCCAGATACGGATTATGATCGACTTGCTCTAACGAGGTTTTAAAACCAAGACGACTGGCCAAAGCACCTGTTAACGTGGATTTACCTACACCCACCGTACCCGCTACCGTAATCAGGGCATTTGCAGGAATGTTGTAATTATTCACTATATAAGCTCCTTTACATCGGAAACAATTTGTTCAAATTGTGCCTGGTTTTCTACAAAATCAATTTCATTCCCGTTTACGGTCAATATACGAGGGGCAGGTGACTGTTCGGCGAGAAACTGAATGCCTTTATCATAATCCGTAATCAATTGCTCCAGATAGGCAGGGTCCATCTCCTGTTCAAAGGAGCGTCCGCGCTTACGAATTCTGCCCAGCAAGGTATCCAAATCTGCTCTAATATAAACGATAATGTCAGGCTTGGGCATGTCATCTGTGAGCAAATGATAGATTTGGCGATATTTTTCGAGTTTCACACCCTTAAGTGTACGTTCAGCAAAAATCAGATTTTTATAGATATGGTAATCTGAAATTACAGGCTGGGCTTTCTCGATGTATTGCAGACCAGTATCCTCTAGCTGCTTATACCGATTGCAGAGAAAGAACATTTCCAACTGAAAGCTCCACTCATCTATATTTTGATAGAATTTATCGAGAAACGGGTTTTCCTCGACAATCTCTTTGATCATCGGCAAATGTAGCTCGGTTGAAAGCATCGAAGCTAACGTCGTTTTGCCTGCTCCGATCGGCCCTTCAACGGCTATAAATGGGGCTTGTTTCATGCGGTTCTGCTCCTCCTTGTACTCCAGGTCCATCCTATGGACAACTATCCTATTGTATCACAAGGAAGTACGCTAGAGGCATAGCAAATCTATGGATAAAACAAAAAAACAGAGCAGCTACGCTTGGCTTCATAGCGTCCCTGTTCTGCTTAATATTTTTGCCTGTCTCTCATTTGAACCAACCTTTTTCATTAAAACGTGTAATCGCCTCAATTCGGTTGCTGACACCCAGCTTATCGAGAATGACTGAAATATAATTTCGCACCGTCCCTGTTGTTAAAAACAGTTCACCAGCAATCTCTTTGGTGTTCTTTCCGTCAGCAATAAGCGCTAACACGGTCTTTTCACGCTCCGTTAGCGGGTTGACCTCGGCATAAGCATCATCAACCAGTTCTGGAGCGTAAATACGCCGACCTGCCATAATGCTGCGAATGGAGGAAGCCAGTTCTTCACTGGGACTGTCCTTGAGTAAATAACCGTGTGTGCCTGCCTTAATCGCTCGTTCAAAATACCCGGGGCGAGCAAACGTTGTTAAAATAAGCACCTTGCAATTCAAGCCTCTGAGTTCCTCTGCCGCATCCAATCCGCTTTTTATCGGCATTTCGATGTCCATAATGCATATGTCTGGCTGATGTTGCTTCACCAGCTCTATAGCTTCTTCCCCGTTGCTTGCTTTTCCGACTACTTTCATGTCTTCTTCCAAGTCCAACAGGGAGGCTAGAGCACCCAGCAACATACGCTGGTCTTCTGCGATAACGATTCGAATCATGGCCCCACCTCCTCATTCGGCTTTTCAGTGATGTTGGGCACCTTAATGACCAGGGTCGTTCCCTGATCGGAAAGCAGTTCCATACATCCGTTCACGAATTCGAGCCTTTCCTTCATGCCTTGCAGACCATGTCCCCGAAAGACTGCATTTTCTCCCATAATACCAACTCCATTATCCTGAATCCGCAGGGTCAATTCCTTACGAGACGGCTCAATGGTGATGGAGCAAGCGGTAGCTCCACTGTGCTTCACTACATTGGTTACGGCTTCCTTCATACACATGCTCAGCACATTTTCATTCATTAATGACGTATGCTCCAGCTTCGGGTCGCCCTCCAAGGTCAGTTCGATGTGAGCAGCCTTTAAAATTTGCCGAATACGTAGCAGTTCATCCTCTAGTCTCATGCCGCGCATTTGAGTAACCATTTCCCGTACTTCTTTTAACGCACTTCTTGCCGTGAGACGAACATCGTTAATTTCGACATGAGCCCGTTCCGGATACTGGTCCAGTAGCTTGCCTGCCAAATCACTCTTCAGCCCAATGAGTGACAGCTTCTGACCCAAGGTATCGTGCAGGTCACGCGCGATTCTTTGCCGTTCCTCCAGCTTGATCAATTCCGATATTTTCTTATTGGCATCCTCTAATTGGACCTGAAGCCGATCACTCTTGTTGCGATTAAAATTTGTAATCGGAAGGAGGATCACACCGATCAGATTGAGCAAGATAAAAGGAATCTGCTTAATAAAAACAGGATTCTGAGAAACAAACCCATAATTGATTAATCCAATCGTAATAACCATTAAAATAATATACAGGGTCGTAAATGCAGCCTTACTTTTAATATTACCGATCAGATAAGCGATAAATATGGAAAAATACATATAGCTAAATAGCAGCGTCATCGTAATCGATATAGCAATCTGCACACTGGTCCAGAAGTATATGAGCCAGCCTTGGGAGACAAAAGCCAGTACATAACAAGCAAAAAACACCAAAATAATCGCGGTACCCAGAATAATATGACTTGTAGATGAAGAGCTAAAATAGTAAAAGGGCAGGATATAAAAGACGACCCACACATAAGGGCTAAGTCCCGTATTTCTTTGGAAAATCTGATACCACTTTTGCATCCTGCCACCCTTTTCTACTTTAGATATCCCTATCTTAACATACCAATTTCCGTACAACGTCTATTTTCTATCCGTGCCTACAACAGGTGTAGGGATGGGTTTTGAAGCGCCAACACGTTTGCTAAGCAGCGGCTTTACTTGTTTAAAGGTCAGAAAGGTTTTGGTACTTTCATCCCACAGTCGGAATTTCAAAGATTGCAGACTGCTACTCACCGTGATCGTGGTCGCCTTTTGCAGCAACGGTGTGGCTTCATGAGCTTTCTCCAAATTGTAATTTGGTACTTTCGGGCTCAGGTGATGAACGTGATGAAAACCAATATTGCCCGTAATCCATTGCAATACTTTAGGGAGCTTGTAGTAAGAGCTGCCTTCTACAGCCGCATTAATATAACTCCACTCTTCATCATGCTCAAAATACGAATCCTCAAACTGGTGTTGCACATAGAACAGCCAGATTCCCAACATACCAGAGACAAAAAAGATAGGCGTCTGTACCAGAAGGAATGCCTGCCAGCCAATAGCCCAGCACAACAGCGCATACAATGCAACGATGGATATATTCGTCACATAAGTGTTTATTTTTTCCTTATGTTTGGCTGTCTTGACATTAAACCGATAGGAAATCAAAAAAGTATAGATCGGACCTAGCCCGAACATAACCCAAGGATTTCGATATATACGATAGGCCAGCCGTGTCCATGTGGAAGCCGCTGTGTACTCTTCTACCGTGAGCACCCACATATCACCTGTGCCTCTTTTATCCAGATTACTGCTGGTTGCATGGTGGATCGCGTGACTATTTTTCCATTGGTGATAAGGGCAGAGCGTAATAATCCCTGTAATCGTTCCCACAATATCGTTCAGCTTGCGACTTTTGAAAAAAGATTGATGACCACAATCATGAAAGATAATAAACGTCCGTACCACAAACCCTGCCGCAATAATGGTAATTGGAAGCGTAAGCCAGTAAGAAACCGCTAGGCTAAGATAAGCGGCATACCACAATAGGATTAGCGGCCCCAAGGTATTGATAAGTTGCAGAACGCTGGATTTCGTGTTTATTTTCTCGTAGGGAGCCATATTTTTTTTCAATTGAGCTAACGGGAGTTGTGTCATACCCATTATGATCCTCCTTTAAAATGCAGCCCATACCTTGATCCTGTCAGGCGTACATGTTGATCTAAGCTCAGTATAAGGAGACCGCTGTATCTGCTGTAGTCATAAACGTCAGTTCGGGCATATGACATTTGTCATATAGACAACTAACCATACCTGTTTGCCAAATGTTCGCGGGTTTCCTTTCTGCTGTTTTTTTGTTAAAATGTAAGATATATAACGCTGTATGTGACTGGCGAAGTCAGTGGAATCAACCACGAGGGAGCATACAAACAAAGCGTACCGTTCGCCTGGGAGAAGTATTTGCAGAGGATTCGTCTGTCTTGACGACCTTGTGCAAATACTTTTTTTCGTTTTTTAAGACCATGACACCCTGTTGATTCTATTATGCGATAAATTCAGAGGAGGCTCGGACTATGGCTATTATTATGAAATCCAAAGAAGCAGCTGAGCAAGTGTATGCAACGATCCGTTCCCAAGTAGAGCAAATGAAACAACAAGGACACCGTCCCCATCTGGCAACCCTGTTGGTAGAAGGTGATCCGGCATCTGCATACTATGCACGGACCAAGCAAAAAATAGCAGAGAAGCTGGGCATCTCATTTCATCTCCATACTTTTAATCGTCATGTAAGTGAAGCCGAGCTTCTGCACCTGATCGGCACCCTAAATGATGCATCCCATGTACATGGCATTATGCTGGAACTCCCGCTTCCTCAACATCTTTCCGCCTCCGTTATTAAACAATCCATCGCTCCCTACAAGGATATTGATGGAATTACACCTGATAACAAGCTGGCTACCGTTACGGGTGACGCAGGGCTGTACCCCGCTACACCTCAAGCCTGTATTGAACTGTTGAAGCATTACGGCCACTCCTTGGCAGGCAAAAATGTCACGCTCGTGGGCATTGGGCAGACGGTGGGACTTCCCCTTTTCCACATGCTGCAAAGAGAAAATGCCACCGTCACCGCCTGTCATGCAGGTACACGTGATATTGCAGAGCATCTGAACCATGCAGACATTGCCTTCGTCGCAGTTGGATGCCCTGATGTGATTACGCAGGATATGGTGCATCCAGGTTTGATTCTCGTGGATGCAGGGATTAATGAGACGCTGGAGGGAAAAATCGTGGGTGACGCTGCTCCGGACGTTGTAGAAAAGGTACATGCTATTTCTCCCGTTCCCGGCGGTGTGGGTACCTTAACGACCGCCATTTTGTACAAAAACTTGCTCAAAGCGATACGTCTGCAACATTACTCCAGAGAGGTGGTTTATTCATGAGTGAACTGTCGTGGAATCAGTCCATCGCACATTTTCTGAAAGAAGCTGCAAGTGCAGCGCCTACCCCCGGCGGAGGAAGTGTATCCGCGCTGGCTGCAGCACTAGGCGCAGCTATGACCTCCATGACCGCCAACCTTTCACAAGGAGAAAAATACGCGCACTTCCGTGAACAATTCGCGCAAGTCATTAGCAGCATGGAGAGATTGTCTATACATTGTGAGGAACTGATGGCCGCAGACATCCAATCCTTTGAACAGTACATGACCGCGTTGCGTTTGCCCAAAGAAACAGACGAAGAAAAGCGCTATCGTACCCATTCCTTACAAACAGCGGTGATTGCTGCCATTGAGGTCCCTATGCGCCTGCTCGAAGTATGCCGGGACGGACTATCACAAGCCTACAACATTGTTGAAATATCCAATAAAAATGTGATCTCTGATCTGGGCATCGGCGCGATTTTGTTTGAAGCAGCCGCTCAATCGGCCTTGCTTACCATTGATATTAACCTTACCTCGCTCAAGGACTTGGATGTCAAACAATCCTACGAAGCCAAAACAGCCGTACTCCTCCGTGAAATCGGACAAATTAAAGAGCAAACCTTATTGACTGTGCGCAGTCGAATTGCTAATTAATCAGCTCATAACTGTGCACAAGCTGTAATAACCAAAATATTCTGCCTATTTGCTAATTACAAATAACCTCCAAACCCATCTTTAATCGTTGGGTTTGGGGGTTATTTTATTGCAATTTATTACTTATGGAAAACTTTTCTATACTTTCTTCGTCTATGGATAAGAGATATTCTTTAAGAACATTTTTTCTCTTATACACATTGATCAAGAAATGAGGAAAATCGTATGAAAAGACGTACTCTATTACTCAGTATAATCACGTTATTCCTGCTCAGTCCCAGGGTATGGGCGGCCGGAGATGATTTCACATCCCATATTCGCTCCTATGATTCCGGAAGTCTGATTCAATCCGATGGAAGCTTGTGGCTGTGGGGCTATAATCAATCCGTACCGACTCGTATAGAGGGCAAGCCAAACGTTGTAAAAACATTCTCTAATATTATCAACGAAGGCGATCTGGTATTTACCTTGCAAGACCACTCTGCTTGGTATGTGCCTAGAAACAATATTTCTGAATCCGTGAAATTTGTTCCTCTGGAAGGACTACAGAACCTCGCAACTGTAAGTAGTTTGGGTGATCATATGCTCGCTCTTAGCAACGAAGGGAATGTATTTTCAGCTGATCAACTCGGAGATAAAAATATCTTTAGTCGTTTTCGAACCCTGTCTGGCATCGACGAGGTTGCCCATATAGATAGTTACTATGAGGAAAGACCGGATTATGAGGAACGCTGGATATTCCTAAGAAAAGACGGAAGTGTATGGAAAAACACAAAAGCATTGCAGGGCTTCGAACCTATTTCATCATTAAAGGATATTACGGCAATTGCTAAAAACATAGCTTTAAAAAAAGATGGTACCGTGTGGACGTGGCCCAAAGAATTTGATAAAAATGTAGCTCCGTCCGAAACTCTATCCGTATCACAAATTCATGCCTTATCAGGCATCAAGACAATCAAGGCCAATAGGTATTCCAATCTCGCGATTGATCAGCAAGGTCGGCTATGGTTCTGGGGGGCTACCGTTACAGGTGCCTTAGACAATACAACCTACCACAATGCTAATACTCCTATACTGCTAACAGGAGTAAAGGATGTTAAAGACGCCTTTTTCGTTGAACGCTCCATCCTTGCTCTAACCACATCTGGTAATGTATATGTTGCATCTCTAGATGGCGAAAAGTTATCCTCCAATGTCTCCTTTACATTACTTGCCAAAAATATTCAAAGCATCAAAGCAGGCCCACGGCACATCATCATGCAAAAAACAAACGGCGACCTGTGGGGGTGGGGCGTTAACAAACACGCGCAACTCGGTATAGGCGACTATGAATTTCTTTATAGTACGCCAGTTCCTGTGCAAAAGCCGATTCTCGTCCGTCTCAATGGTACACCTGTCCCTCTAAGTAACGGTGTGATTACCCGCAACGGCCAGGCATTTATTCCCCTCCGCTCCGTATTTGACAAACTAGGGGCAGAGGTCACATATGATTACAACAGCAAAATAGCGAAAATGAATCAGTCCAAGGCAGGAGACCATCCCGTCTCTCTAGAAATAAATTTCAAAACCAGCCAAACAAAAGTGAACGGTAAATCTGTAGAACTCACCAATCCGCCCTTCATGGTGAACGGTATTGGTTATCTTCCATTGAGGCTCATCAGCGAAACACTGGGAGCCAAGGTAGATTGGATACAAAAAGAAGATACTATCGTAATTACGACGAAGTAGTAAATAAAAGACCAGTCCGAACATGATTCATGTTGGACTGGTCTTTTGTTTCTATATACTGCGTATAGTATGCAGGAAGTCTTACTCGTTTTGTTTGACGCTTTGTTTTCTATCTCTGTAAGCTCTACATATCTGCTAATAAGTCAGGCAGAACTTTATAATTTCTAGCAAGCCAGTTCATTTCTTTAGCGAATCGGATAGGCACAGAATGTTCGTCCATATTGACGTTGATCCACCAAACACTTTCCATATACCACAGCCATTGTAATGATCTTGTTAAACTGTCCTCTATCATCGCACGCTCTTCCCTGTACCCCGCCATAAATGCTGAAACAAGGGGAAGTTTTAACTGCTTATCCCAAGCAAAAGACATGACTGCTCGGGCAATATCCAACTGTGGATAGTCATAATCTAGTCGATCAAAATCCAGAATTGCACTGAGCATATCATTGTTAAACAGGACATTGTCCGCCCAAAGGTCACGATGGGCCCAACCGGGCGTAAGTGCATCTATCATCTCGATATTAACCATTTCTGTTGCTTTACGCTGAGTTTCGATATCAGCCAAAAGCTCTTTTTTATCAGCTTCCTTCGCTTGTTTCCATACTGAATCCCAATGTGCTAAACGTTCCTTACGGCTGGAAAGCACAAGTTTCGGGGTATTTTTGCTCCTAAGCGTACCGTCGTTTAACAAGCAGTGCATTTTTCCAGTTGCCTTGCCTAGCTCATATAATTGGTAAACATTAGCCTTCCCTGGTGCAACCAGTGTACCTGGACAAAATTCCATCACTAGGAAGCGTTCTCTCCGTTCAGATTCCATAAAAACCTGCCCCTCATGATTTAATAACCGTGGACAGGCCAGACCAAGCCCGTGCAATCTTTTTTGTTGAGAAAACGCCCTCAAAAGATCATCAAAATTATAATATTTATATCTTTGTTTATTATATTGTTTTAATAAAAAAGTCCCATTGTTCGTGGCGATTTTCCATTTTAGATTTAACCACCCTCGTTGGATGGGCACAGATTCAATTATATTTAAACCGAAAAATCGATGAAATGTTTCCATTAGATCAGCCTGAATGATTTCATTTGTTGAGAATGTTTCCAATAGACTCCCTCCTTTCTAATTTGCGTATATTACTCCTTGAAAGATCACATATTTGCTTATTATACTTTGTGTTGTCATTTTTCGTTATTCAGTAATTCAACAAAAAAAGCACCTCACCGCGGTCTGTTGTCCGTGTAGTGAAGTGCTTATTCCAGGTGAATCTCACACCTATTTTTTAGCTTTATTCTCTTTCTCTCTTTCAACCAGCATATCCACAACCATATCAATCTGTCCGGTAATAGCGATCGGATCGTAGCGATAGTACGTATCAAAATCATTAAAGAACACTTTATTATTCTTCACCGCAGGCAGATTCCCCCACACAGCGGACGATTTCAGTTGCTTAAGCGCGGTTCCCTTTTTGTCTGGATCATACGTAGTCAGGAACATGTAATCTGCGTCATACTGCGGCAGTACCTCCATTGAAAGCTGTATGGTTTGTTCCTTGGAATTAGCTGTCTTCTTCGGCATGTTCAGTTTGAGCGCATTGTATACAGCTTGTCCGCCTCGTCCCGCATTGTCGCCAAAGATCCAAAGTGCATTTTTGTCTGTCAGCTCATACAAACCGAAAGTTGCCTTTTCGTCAATAACACCTTTCAGACGAGCACGGCCTTCAGCAGCCTTTTTATCAAATGCAGCAATAAATTGCTCAGCCTTCTCCTTTTCCCCAGTGATATCGCCGAACAGCTTGACCGTATCATAGATATTAGTCGTCGTACCATACGGAATGTACAGGGTAGGTGCGATTTTAGACAAAGCCTCATAATTGGTATCCTTCATAACCACGATTAGATCGGGTTTGAGTTCCAGCGTCTTTTCCAAATTGGTCGGATCACCCACCTCTTTGGTTCCTTTTTCCTTTAGCAAATCGGTCAAAAAAGGATTTTGAAACGCAGTCGGCTCTACACCCACCACGTTAGCACCCACGGACAGCAGCTCTCCGCCGTAAAAATCCGTTACAATACGCTGCGGCTTAGCGGGAATTTGAATATCCCCTTTAACCGTTTTAAAGCTTCTTGTCTCTCCAGTAGAAGCCGACTCTTGCTTATCTCCTGAAGTTGAAGCGGGATTATTTCCAGTGTTATTTCCGCCGCATGCGCTGATAAATACAGCCAATACAAGCATCAAAGTAGCCAGCATAAAAATCGATTTGTTCCTCAACCTATTAGCCTCCTATGTAATATGGAATAGCCTTATCTCAACATGATAATGATTATCAATATCGTAAGAAATATATCAAGCGCCATCCTTACTGTCAACTAAAAAGCGAACTTTGTATTATTTCACTACTAAAATAAAAAGACCTGCCAAAATATTGGCCAGGTCTTTTCGTGAAGCCGTCTCAAAAACCTACACATTGGGGCTAGGTTGCTGGAGGCTGCTTGCTGGTGATCGCTGTTTTGTTTTATATTCTTCTCCCCAATCCTTCATCAAGTTAATAATCGGGATCAGTGTTTCTCCAAATTCGGTGAGAGAGTATTCGACCTTAGGCGGAACCTGTTGGTAGACTTCACGGTGAACGACACCATCCTCTTCCAGCTCGCGCAATTGAAGTGTCAGCATACGCTGGGTAATTCCCGGACAGATCCGCCGAAAATCACTAAATCGCTTAGTCCCATACATGAGATGGTATAAAATAATCCCTTTCCACTTGCCCCCAATCACATCCAACGTGTACTCAACAGGACACGCCTGATCATTTCCAGCGGTACACTCACCAAAGCCGCCTTTCCGATTGCGCATTGGCCCTTCTCCTCCTTGGTATCATTTTATATACTACAGCACATTAATGTGCGTACTTCCAAAACGATTATATATATTCTAATATTAGTCATGCACTTGATAAGCGTCAATTTCAATCACATCCATAAGGAGTGGAATCACGATGGAAACCCTAACAACCACTAAAGATCAAATTTTAGCTGCATACAAGTTCAGACATGCTACAAAGGAATTTGATAGTCATAAGA
Organism: Paenibacillus polymyxa M1; assembly: GCF_000237325.1. NCBI lineage: Bacteria > Bacillati > Bacillota > Bacilli > Caryophanales > Paenibacillaceae > Paenibacillus > Paenibacillus polymyxa. Next base: position 1,019,369 of record NC_017542.1, on the reverse strand, counting down.
AAATTAGCGATTCCGATTTTGAGTTTATTCTTGAAACCGGTCGTTTATCCCCAAGCTCGTTTGGCTTTGAACCCTGGAAATTTGTTGTCGTCCAAAGTAAAGAGATGCGTGAGAAACTGCTACCCTATTCTTGGGGGGCCACAAAACAGCTACCAACAGCAAGCCATTTCGTACTTATTCTCTCCAGATTGCCTAAAGATATGGTAGCTTCATCCGATTATATCAAGAATATGATGGAAAACGTGCAGCAATTACCTGCTGAAGTGATGCAAGGCAAAGAGAAGGTATATGATGCCTTCCTAAAATCAGATTTTGCGCTTGAGGAAAATGAAAGAGCTATGTTCGAGTGGGCATGCCGACAAACCTATATCGCACTGGGCAATATGATGACTGCCGCAGCTCAAATCGGCATTGATTCCTGCCCGATCGAGGGTTTTAATAAACAAGAAATTGAACGCATCCTTTCCGAAGAAGGCATTATGGATGCCGAGCATTTCGGTATTTCTTGCATGGTGGCTTTTGGCTACCGCCTGAACGAGCCGCGCGACAAAACTCGTCGACCTGTAGATCAGATTGTGGAGTGGGTGTAAAACGCGGAATATCCTTCTTTAAAGCAAAGAGCGCTCCACAGCCATTTCCATGGCTATGGGGCGCCCTCTTTTCATAAAACTCAGGTCCTACAAGTTTTATCACTTCATACGCTTACTGATAGTTCACTTCTTCCACGAAATAGATGTCCTTCAAACGAGCTTTCACGCGCTGAATTTCATCTGCTGTTAAAGGAGCCGTTGGACTTAGCTTGAAGTTCCTTCCGGTGACATAGCTTACGTCCGTGTGACCATCCAGGTTGTAATCCATCTTCGGAACCGGTTTTTGGGTATAATCGGTAAAGTCAATAATAGACCATTCCGCATCCCCATCCTCTTTGGATAAAATAACCCGCTGTGAGGCATTTTCAGTCCACAAATAGCGCAGATTTGCTGGTGAATTATTGGAATCCATAGCCGTCTTAATACCTGAGCCTCTAAACATGAGCGTAAACTCGGTATGATCATTATTGGATCCTGCTACCGATTCATAAACCTGTTTCAGCCCGTCCACACCCACAATCTCGACCTTGCGATCAAGCGGGAAATGATTCACAAAGTTCTCCCATATTGGACCCATGTTATGGGTGTTTGCAAGTGCGTTAATGTCCAAAATAATGGACAAGTAGTTTACCGTATTTATACGTTGATAAGGGTTATCCAAATATTGCTGTACTATATACAGTTGTGGTGCCGCATCCGTCTCCGTCACATAGGGGTCACCCGGATGAAGAGTCCAGCGTGAGGAATCTTTGGTATAGCGTGATCCAATCGGATCAATCGTAACCGAGTTCATGAATACGGTACCGCTATTATCAGTAATTCCTTGTGCGGGAACAATCGGATTGTCTTTATTAGACCAGTAAGGCATCAAAGGTGAGCCCTCACCATACATGCCGTTGACATTATATTGTGTAGCCGACCATCCCATCGCGGATGTAATTCGATAGTGATCTTTTAACCATTGAGTCTGTTCAGGATTCACCGTAAAGCTGGTCAATGATTTCGGCAGATACTTCCGATATTGGTCTGTATCCATGCTTTCAAACACGGATGGTGATCCCATCGAACCAGATTGGTGTAGCTCATTGAATGCATTGTAACGGTACATGTACAGCCACTCATCCATCTTTACTTCCCAAACAGGAAACTTCTGCTGGTTCGGATACCCGGCCAGTATCCCGACTTCATCTCCATACTGATCGACGTAATCCAGAACCTGTTTAAGCTGCGGTCGGTTCGATTCCACAAAAACAAATCCGTTTTCCATCGCCCACGTCACTTTGATGTTGGGACCAAAGTGATCCATCAGCAATTGACGAGATTGCTTGATTTGGTCTACGGTAGTCACGCTTCCCTGCAGCATGATGGAGACAGCAAAATATTGCTTCTTGCGTTCTCCGGGTTCTACCCTTAATTCCGCATCAGATGTGAAGTGAATCCCCTGGGATGGTGACTCAACCACAATTTTTAATGGAATGGCTGAGTTCACTGCTGGAATCAAATGCAGATTGGCAATCTTTCCATCCTCGTCAAATATTCCTCTGGAATCCTCTACCCGAAGTATCAAGTCGGACGGCAGCATTTCAGGAGCTATAACCTCTCCTTTAGCATTATGAAATACGTAGGACATTTTCCAAGCAGCGGGATCTAAAGCAGCCGCCTCTGAAATAGTATACGTAGACAAGTATACGGACCTGATTACGTTCGGTGGCTCTGCCGGCGGAGTCTTCCCTTTCACGATCAGCTTGGTCTGAGCTGTAAGGACCTGATAAGGTTTGGCAATAGTGACCTTCATCTCTACAGGAATGAAGCTGTCCGCAGCCGGAATATTTTCAGGATGTGCGATTTTCCCTTGTATATCAAACACGCCTAACTCATCACTAAATGTGTACGTAACACTTGTGACGCTGGCAGCAGGAATGCTTACTGGACGCCCTTTATGGTAGAGCTGAAAGGATAGCTGATACGAAGGGTACGTTTCCGGCTGATTTACCAGCTCCTGCGCCTTGATTACGACTTCATCTACCAGAAAATCCGAAGAAGGATCCGATGGATCTACTGGAATTACTGGTGGTTTGGGATAAGGCACCGGTGGTGTGACTGGCGAGTCCGGTCTCGGCTTCGGTGGTATCACCGGCGGTTCCGGCTTCGGTTTCGGTGGTGTCACTGGCGGTTCCGGTTTCGGCTCTATTGGTGTCACCGGGGAGACTGGTGAATCAGGTCTTGGGCGATGCCTTTTAGGCTCCTCAATTTCCGAATTCACAGGTTGTTGCCTAATTTCCGGTGTCAAATCGACCGCAATCTTCTGCGATTCTTGTTGGCTGGTCGCCCGAGGCATCGTTGCAGCTCCATTTCCTAATGACTCCAGCAAACGTTTGGCACGTTCTCTCAGACCGTCACCGCCTAGCCATATCCGATAAGCAACCAGCGTGGCATCCTGCCGTCTCACAGACTCTTTAGGATGGAAATAGTGATTCGTATCCCCCTCGATCAGCTCCAACCGTTCCATTAGCCATACACTCGTTTGTGCATAGTCTGATATATCTGATTGATCCACAAAACTGGATATTCCAGCAGATCGGGTATCATCAGTAACACCAAAATACCGGGCATACCAAACGGTCATATCCTGACGGGTCATATTGTGCCTGGCACCAAATAATTGATCGCTAATCCCTTTCGTAATGCTCTCTTCCTGCAAGGCCTGTACATAAGGTAAGGCCCATGGTGACACATCCCGAAAAGAAGTTACGCCTCTGTTATTCGATGTTCGCTTTAAGGTTTTAGCAAAAATGCTTGCCCATTCCTGACGCGAGATAAAATGTAAAGGTCGAAAGCTCCCATCCTGATAACCTGTAACATAACCTTGAGCAGCCATGGCCTCAATCGCATCAGCTGCATAGGAATGTTCGATATCGTTAAAGGCTCTGTTCGCAAAAACAGGCGCACTATGTATACAGAACAACCAGACAGCCAGTAAACCAGCCATGTAATGCCTAATTTGTTTCAACCTTTTTTCACAGTTCATTATTTGAGATCATTACACCTCCTTTACGAGATGGCACTGGGCCACTTTCACCTGTACCTTCATATCAACTTTGAAAATAAATCTCTTTTGTTTTCAAACGGTTTTTCATTACTGTTAACACCAAACTGTATATACTTGGTTTATCGGAATAATCTCCCTAGGATTGAATAAAGCCAGCAAAAAAAGTGGTTTGAGCAATCTGCTGTCCTGCTCATTCAGCATGTTTTTTTAAGCCGTAATTCCCTATCACTAAACAATGGTTTTCATTGGTAATTAAATATTTATCACCTTTGGGTTATCATTTTATTCATGTATACAAACAAAAAAAGAGATGACACCTGTATCCGCATTCGTCTGAATACAAAATGTTATCTCATTTTTTGTGTAAGATGCACTTATTAAATTCTGTCTTCTCTTTCTAATCCTTTTTCAACTCAGAGCCCTTATAAATATAAAAGTAGCCCTTTAAAGATCCGTTTTGTGGATAAGCAGCAGGATCTTTGTCTTTTATTTGAGCTACCCACTCTCGGTTTATAAGCGTAGAGGGGCCTTCCTCAACTAGTGCTTCAGCAGACATTCCAGTGATTGGTTTTGCTGCGCTGGACCAGAATGCAACTAAGTATACATCGTCAGCATTAAAATGATAGCGTTCTTCACTTGGAGTTCCCTCATAAAACAGCTCAGCCAACGAAGCTGCCTCAGATCCTCTCATAAAAATTCGAATCTCATCGGTTCCGTTCCATGTATGAGGAATTCCGTCTTTTGGATTAATGTATTCTACAGTTTCTGGCTCCTTGTCGGTATTAAAATCAACAACTGCATATTTATAAACCTCATCCGTTACACTCTTGGTTGCAAATTCAGTTGTTTTCTCTGTTCGATAGCCACTGAACTTTCCATACACATTCGGGGTTTTGCTAATCACAGCAAAGGCCTTTTCCTGATCCATAAATCCAGCTCTACCGGCTACCGGTGTCAGCCTGTAGGTCTTGATTTCAGTCCCCTTGTACTGATCCCAAGAGTATTCGTAATAATATTTTGCATAAGATATTCCACTGTTCCACCCTACGGATACCAGCATGATAATACCTATCATGAATACTACTGGCCATTTTTTCAACATCATACCCACAACCTCTTTTCTTCAAGTACACTCAAATCATCATTAGAATTATAGCTTTTCAATAATTCTACTAACAGTTAAATATTAGAAGTAAGTGTGGATAAATTATGTCTTTTCTATTTTTCTGTCTTCTGCGGATCAGTTGCTGCTTTGAGACGTTTTTCCATTTCCGTAGACACCATAATGTTCAACAACCCCATGAGATTATTGGTCTCGTTTCTTGCTTTTTGATAGGCGGCAGCAAAGGCCTTTTCATTCGCCGCAGGGTTTTTAATATCACTCAGTTTCTTCCACTCTGGTTTAACTTGTTGATCATACATATTGTACAAACTGATGTCTGTGGGCGTCTGTGCAACAGGCATCATAGACTCAAATTTCGAAGCAACCTTAAAGAAGCCCAGCGTATTTTGGACTGATGGAGTAGAGTAATCATGCGTCTTCATCGCTTCTTCTAAAATAAGAAGTCCCTCGCGTGACAGGTAGAGCATTTTGATGAGCCCTCTTTCTGTATTAGAAGTTTCCTCCCATTTCTTGTAGGTCTCTCCCGGAGCAACTCCCTCTGTAAAATAGGTATAAGCCTCATGAATAAACTCATCCGTATTCGGGTGAATTGGCTTTTCTGTATATAAATTGACAACAGAGTCGCTGTAATTTGCGATGTTGATATGTTTTCCGGTTGGATCGGAAACCCGCCGAATGGGATGGTTTGGCACCCGTACCAGCCCATAACGATCCGCAAAGGAAAGGAGCTGCTCTTGTGTTGTATTTAGTCCTATTTGGCCTGCTTGCTGGTCGAGTTTCGTTGCTTCTTTAGCCATGTCTGCATACGTTTTTGTGTTGGTCCCAGCTTTTGTCGCTTTGTCCATTGTACTGCTCGCAGTAGCTTCCGCACTCACTTGTCCTGCAACATCTTGATCCACTTTGGGTGTCTGTGTAGCTGTGGCAACTGTAGAAATAGTCGCTCCAGTCGTAGCCTCACCTTCATTTTGTTTCTTGGAGTCACCGCATGCTGCCAGCATAGCAGATAAACTCATGACAGCAGTCATCAAAATAATATACTTCTTTACCTTCATCTGATGTTTTCCTCATTTCTTGGTGTATCATTCTGCCATCCATACCTACGATAGACTAAGCTTCACATGTATCCTCGCAGGCCAATGGTATCTTCAATAATATGGAATTCATCTTATCAGAAATAAAAATGAGGGAATACTGGACCATCCTCCTGATTAAGCTCGGTTTGTTTTATAGTAATACGTTGTTTTCTGAACTAAAGACGTGATTATCACGCTGAAAATGGGCAAATTTCCTGTTGACTTTTAGAATACTGCGATCCTCGGTACTACTCCTGCACGCTTATAATTTCTAACCCGAAAACAAAAAACGAAGCTCATGACCTAGGAACTTCACACACAGCCGAATGGTTCTTGTTTTATCTAGCAGCATTCTGCCCACTCTTTTTTTTCTATTTATTTGAAGTCCCACGGTCTGACCTTTAGAATAGATAATACACTTGGCGTTATTTAAGGAAGGGTGCACTTATCTATGTTCAAGAAAATGGATATCTACCGAATTCTCACTTTAATATTTGCTGTAATTGCTATGGTTTCGTCCCTTTTATCCCTCGCATACCCGGATACTTATAAGCACGCATACACCATCGCACAATTTTTTATAGGACTTGTATTTTTATTGTCCGGCATTTCAGAATTTAAGGCTCATCGTAAGAGTATGGCAATAATGAACTTCTCCGTTTCCCTTCTCACTTTCTTTGTATTTATATTCACCCTTGTAGTGCGAACAGGTTAGCCACACACTTTTTCACCTCACTTACAGCCTTTCCATTGCTCTATTCCTCTTCATATAAAAAGAAAAGCCGAGCGCAACTCAGGTAATCTGAATTACGCTCGGCAAATACTACATCTTGAGCAGCCTATTCGTTTTTTTCTAACTCTTCAATTCTCTGCCGCTTTCCTATACCAAAGATAAAATATCCAACAACGACGATCGCCATGAATGTTGCCCCGACAATCAACGATAAGCGTGTGTCCGGGTTAAACCACATTCCAACAATTACGAGCAACAGAAAGATAATGGTGATGTAATTACTAATCGGAAAAAACCGAGACTTAAAGTTATGACCTTCCATTTCGTTTTTCCACTTTTTCCGGAATTTAAATTGACTAATGGCTAATGCAAACCACGGTACCATACCTGGGAGAACACTGGCGCTATAAATATACAGAAACAGTTTGGAATCAGGCATTAAGTAGTTAAATAATACCCCTACCAGCAGCAAAGAAATGGTCGTTATTATACTATTTCTAGGGACGCCGCTTGCCGAAACTTTCCCAAAGAACTTAGGAGCTTGTCCATTCTTAGCCAATGTATATAACATTCTGCCCGCACTATAAATACCACTGTTGCAACCTGACATCGCAGCTGTGAGTACAACAAAGTTAATGATACCCGCAGCAGCCACAATTCCTACCTTGGCAAAAGTCAGAACAAACGGGCTGCCAATCTCGCCAATTTGGTTCCAAGGATAAATCGTAACAATGACAAAGATTGCCCCTACGTAAAAAATCAGAATACGCCAGATGATGTTTTTAATGGCTTTTCGCAGGGTCATTTTCGGATTTTCTGCTTCACCCGCTGTAATGCCCACCATCTCAATCCCCTGATAAGCCGCCGTTACAATACAGAGTGCAAATAGGAACCCTTTTAGCCCTCCTGCAAAAAAACCACCATGGCTGACTAGATTGGATAGACCTATCGGCTGTCCGCCGTTACCGAGGCCAAAAAAGATAATCCCCGTACCAACCACTAGCATGAAGATAATTGCGATAATCTTAATCATCGCAAACCAGAATTCAAATTCTCCATAAAATTTCACAGCCGCCAAATTGGCCAGCGCAATAATAATTACACCTACCAAAGCCGGCAACCATTGCGGGATATCCGGGAACCAGTAGGCCACATATACCCCAATCGCAGTGACCTCCGCCATCCCTACAGTAACCCATAAGAACCAATAGCTCCAAGCGGTCAAGAAACCGGCCAAAGGGCTGATGTATTTATGAGCAAAGGTAGCGAATGAGCCCGTCACCGGTTCAAGAATCAGCATTTCCCCCATGATCCGCATGACAAAAAACATAATAATCCCAGCTAAGAGATAAGCCAACAGCACCGAAGGACCTGCCCATTTTATCGTACTTGCCGATCCCATAAACAAGCCGACGCCAATCGTGCCTCCAAGCGCAATCAACTCAACGTGCCGTGGCTTCAGCCCTCTTGTTAATTGTTTCGATTCCAAAAGAACGCTCCCCTTCGTATATGTTCGTCATCAAATGCTAATGATCCGGAAAACTGCCTCCAAACATTATTAATTTTCAGACTGACGTGGTTGATCGAACGACTACACAGTAGTTCCACGATTCGTAAATATACAAAGTCAACCACGTCCTATTTGCCGTCCAAACCTTACTGTTTCTAAGACCGAGTCCGTAGCATTAGATGCATTGTATGACAAAAAACGTCTAAATACAACTGCTAATTAGCAGACATTTTTAGACATGAAATGGAAAGGAAGGAGATTCATTTTTCTGAACATTGGTCAATTCAATGTAATGCATTAGAGCGTTAAACATGCGTATTTTTTCAATGATAAATATCACGATATTAAGCTTATTTAAAACCTGTATCCCTACAGTGCAAAACATGAACTCCGAATGAAAGAGCAACATTTCAAACATTACCTTGTGCTATAACTATGCATGAATTCCAAACAAGGAGATGAAGACATGAGTAAGTTAAAAGGTCAAATCGCTTTAGTAACTGGTGCAAGTCGAGGAATCGGTCGTGGCATTGCATTACGTCTGGCTCGGGAGGGGGCCATTGTCGCAGTGCATTACGGAAGAAGGCATAAAGAAGCAGATGAGGTGGTTCATCAAATTGAGCAACTTGGAGGGGCTGCATTTACGATCGGTGCTGACTTCAGTGCCCTGAACGGCGTTTATGATTTATATGCGAAATTGGATGAAGCGCTTCGGGAACGTACAGGCGATAATCGGTTTGATATTCTCGTCAATAACGCTGGAATGGGTCAAATTGTCCCCCTAGAAGAGACAACAGAAGAATCTTTTGACGAAGTCATGAACATGAATGTCAAAGCACCTCTTTTTGTTACCCAGCAAGCTTTGCCGCGTCTAAAAAATGGAGGCCGCATTATCAATCTCTCATCGTTTGTTACACGCGTGGCCTCCCCTAGTGTTTTTGCATATAGCATGTCAAAGGGGGCAATCGACACACTGACTCGCGTTTTGGCTCATCAACTTGGGAGCCGTCATATTACAGTCAACGCCATCCAACCTGGCATTATCAATACAGAGATGAATAGCGGAACCTTACAAGATCCCAACGGGCAGAAATTTGCCGCTGGCCTTTCGACCTTTAAATGCTGGGGCGAGCCTGAGGATGTTGCAGATATAGCTGCCTTTCTTGCCTCATCGGATAGCCGTTGGATCACTGGTCAATTGATTGATGCAAGTGGTGGATCTCATCTGTAAATGAACAGGTTCAAAATAAAAGCAAAATGCGTTGGTGAGAGAAAGTCGTTCTTCTCCACCAACGCATGAAATAGATTATCAGCCAGTTGTTCAACATGACTACTACAGATCAGGTACCACAGAAGGTTCGGTAAGGACAAGTGGGTTCCTCAGGCAATGTAGAGTAAACTTCCTGTTCAGTAGAATAAGCATAAGGGTCCGAAAGAACTTCAAGGAGTTTCTCCATCACACGGTAATCTTCTCGTTCCACCGCAGCTTCCAGTGCTTCTTCTACCCGATGGTTGCGCGGGATGATTGCAGGATTTCTGCTGCGCATCAGCTGATGCGAGGAGGCTTCGGATTCCTGTTGTCTGTCCAGCCTCGCCTGCCACTGCTTGTTCCACTGGGTAAAATCCGCAGTGCTGAACAAATCCGCATCCTCCAGTTTGTTTAAAGTTAGAGCACGGAAGGTATTGGTGTAGTCCGCGCGATGCTTCTGCATGATTTTAAGAAGATCCTCAATCAGGGATTCATCCTCTAGCTCCTCGTTAAAGATCCCCAACTTGGCCCGCATTCCCGTAAGCCAATGATGGCGAAACATGTTTGCAAAATCTGAAATTGCATCCTCGGCCAGTTGGACAGCCTGCTCTCTGTTGTCATGTAGCAGCGGCAAGAGGGTCTCTGCAAATCTCGCGAGATTCCACGCAGCAATATGCGGCTGATTGACATAAGCATAGCGGCCCTGCATGTCGATGGAACTGAACACCGTCTCAGGATTATAGGTATCCATAAAGGCGCAAGGACCATAATCAATGGTTTCTCCGCTAAGGGTCATATTGTCGGTGTTCATCACTCCATGAATAAAACCCACTAGCTGCCATTGGGCGATCAGCTTCGCCTGACGCTTAATCACTTCCTGAAGCAGTGAAAGGTAACGGTTTTCGTCATTGGCAACTTCTGGATAGTGTCGTTCCAATGTGTAATCAGCCAGAGTACGCAGATCTTGGGACGTGCCCCATGCTGAGACATATTGAAAGGTGCCGACACGAAGATGACTGGCAGCCACACGAGTCAGAATGGCGCCGGGCTGCTCAGTTTCCCGGATGATCGCCTCACCTGTAGTTACCACCGCCAAGCTGCGGGTGGTAGCGATACCTAGCGCATGCATCGCTTCGCTGATGATGTATTCGCGGAGCATCGGCCCAAGTGCCGCTCGGCCATCACCACGACGAGAGTACGGCGTTCTGCCTGAGCCCTTGAGCTGAATATCAACCCGTTTACCCAAGGGAGTGATCTGCTCGCCGAGCAGTAGAGCACGCCCGTCTCCTAGCATGTTAAAATGCCCGAATTGATGTCCTGCGTAAGCTTGAGCAAGAGGCGTAGCACCTTCGGGAACCTGATTGCCGGCCAACATTGCTACGGCGTCATCTCTTTGCAGCGCATTTTCGTTCAAACCCAGTGAGACTGCCAACGGATGATTTAAAATGATCAGCTTTGGTGAGCGAACAGGATTTGGATTGAGCTTCGTAAACATGGATTCCGGCAGACGAGAATAACTGTTGTCGAAGTTCCACCCTATTTTATTTGCTATTTCTTTTTTCTCTGTCATAGTGTCTCCTTTTCTGCTGTGGTATCTTGGATTTTTCCATTTTAGTTTTTACTTCTATCCATTTATTATCCACATTTCACCATGCTGTTGTACCTTTCAGCCTACTTTTTTATTGTAACCGATGATCAAACATGAATTGTATTTGAATACCGAATGGGTCTTCAATAATACCATAGGCTTGGCTAAACACGTTACTTGATAAAGGTACAATGATTTTCACTCGATCATCTGTTATTAGACTATGATAAAAATGTTCAATTTCTTCTATGTCAGCACTTTGAATACATAATGAAGTATTATTCCCTACGGTATATTCCTCATTGGGATTCATGGGTTCTTCTGCTATCATAACCTTTGTTCTTTCGATCGATAAGACAGAATGAGAAATATAATCTTTATTTTCAGCAGTAAGCTGTATTGAACTGTCACGTTTGGCCATGTCTTGATAAGTAACGAGAAATCGTTCCTCGGCGTTAAAATGTTTTTTGTAAAAAGCTATAGCTTCCTTTGCTTTTCCGTTCATGGATAAGAAAATAGCTATTTCCAGTGTTGTACTCATGGGTTCAATCTCCTTTTATATCATGCTTGTAGGTAGATATCTTATAGATTTGATATATCACCTTGAACCTATTATCATATGTAAAGGGTTCAAAACATGACACCTTTTATAAGGAGATTTATGTATGAAGAAATCCGAAAGATTAAATGACATGATTAGGTACTTAAACAGTCGAGAGTACTTTAATTTAAATGATCTCATGGATAAATACCATATTTCAAAAAGTACAGCCTTACGTGATATTAGTTCATTAGAACAATTAGGTATGCCTATTTATTCGGAACATGGCCGACATGGACGATATGGTATCTTAAAAAATAGATTGTTATCCCCTATTATTTTTACGATGGATGAAGTATATGCTCTGTACTTTGCAATGTTGACGTTAGAAGCTTATCAATCTACACCATTTCATTTAAGTGTTAATAAACTCAATGAAAAGTTTGAACACTGTCTTTCTAAAATACAAATAAACCAGATTCATAAAATGAAAAAGGTTCTACAATTTGAAATATATCAACATAATCATGTTAGTCTCTATTTGGACAAAATACTAACCAGTATTCTTAATGAGACGTACTGTAAGGTTCAATATTCAAAAAATAACCAGAACAAAAGTTACCATGTTCAATTTTTTAAGATTTCCGCTAAGTTTGGCCAATGGTACGCTACTGGAATAGAGTTAAATACGAATAAATATAGGGTTTTCCGATGTGATCGAATCACCTTGGTAGAAGAGGAGGAAATCAATTCTCACTTTTCTATAGACGAACTTCTTAGCCGTTCATTAGAGATGTATCAAACTGAGAAGAGCATCGACTTTGAAGTAGAGATTGTAGAACAAGCCAAGGATATTTTTTATAAAGAACATTATCCCTCTATGAAAATACAGCAGGGTCATAAAACAGTCATAAAAGGATTCTACAATCCTGGAGAGGAGGAGTTTATCGCTCATTACTTTATGAGATATGGTCATTATGTACAATCAGTGAAGCCTGAATCTTTAAAACAGATTATTAAGGAGAGAGTTGAGCACCTCTTAAACCACTATCAAAAATTATAAGATCATCGAAGATTTGTTTAAAATTTTTTCTACATTTAGCAAGAAAAAGAAGCCTCAAGCTCCTTTTCCCTGCTAACGATGACATTGGAATTATGGCTTCCGTTTGGCGATAACAGCATAGGATACCGTTCTTGTGGTTCCAGTTGGATTCCATGCAGTAAAGAACCATCTGTCCTCGGCCGCAGAATAGTTATCGAGAAGAAATCCTTGCTGATTTCCAGAGAAAATCCATGAACCGCTAATCAGATTGTAGGCGTTACCGTTAATCGTAGTGCTTCTAAAGCTATTTGGGGGGATAGTAACCGCAGCGAAAGTGAAACGCGCAAATCCATCTCCAAGTTGAGTTACACGAATGGCTTTTTTAAGATTCATAACCACGTGACTTCTTTTTTTTAACTTTCTTCCCAACTTGGCTTCCGCATTTTTAATTTTCATTAAGGTTGCCTTTCTCAAAGAAATCATCTCCTTCATTGTTTTACTTATAGTTAATGATGGAGTAGATACTTTTGAATGGACAAAATCCCCGGTAAATTGGCTGGATTTTCTGGAGGTGCTAAAACAAAGAGCCCTTCCTTAAAAAAAGGAGGGCTTGACACCGCTACTCTTATTATTTTCCGTTTCTATACCGATTTTGTTAAGCCGATATGGGTGATCATGGTGTCATACGGCTCTAACTCCATGGTTTGTTTGCCATAGTCCGTTTCAATCGTCGTTCTTTGCAGTTGATCACTATTGTTAATAACAACCAACATTTTACTTTCTGGATAATAAGCACATTCTGTATATAGGTTATCTGTAATGTACTTCGTTTCATGTAACTCATTGCCTGCAAACCGAATTATATTCAGTAGCAACCTTGTGTTTTCCCAGCTGAATTCGAAAGAAGGAAGGTAGATCCCCTTTCCTTTACCAAAGGCATGAGTAGACAATGCTATCATACCACTCGTTTCCTCCACTACCGCAGCTGACCCATCGGTAAGATAAATGCTATTCTTTGGCGTTATACTGGCTCCCTCAGGCACCAAACCATGCTCATCCCTAGCCTCGTATGCCCATCTTCCATGACCTACTCTGGAGCCTGTATCCTCATCCAGTCCGAGAACATGTGCCATTCTGAAAAAGCTGTCGTGGCCTTCAACCGCAGAGGGCTGGTTGATGCCAATAAAGGTACCACCCTCATAAACCCATTTCGTCAGTAAGTCCACACACTTGTTGTCATTCCAGTACTCCCCACCACTCCATGCTGAACCGGCAGAGCCTGCATTGATGACTACATCACAGTCCTGTAGTATACCCTGACGGATATCTTCAAAATCGATGAACTGAACTTCAACCGGCAATCCGGATAAAGCCTCATTGATATGAATCAAATCATGCATATACGTTTCGTGGAAATGGCCAGACAAGGTCCACGATCTCAATTTTCCCCAGCTGTGCAGAATAGCTACCTTCGTCTTGATGTGATAGGGTTTGCCTTCATGATGCAGTTCTTTGATTTCTCTGAACTCATTGGCAATCTTTTCGATGTAATCGCAAAAATCCGGGTAAGGCTCTACAAGATGCAAATATCCCCCCAGTCCAATCCGGTCAATAGGCTCCCTCAACAGTGCGCGTCGGATATTAATCCAATACTTTTTGGCATCTAGCGTGGGGTCGCCCCCCTCCATAAAGGTAGGAAGCCCGCCTAAGCCAACCGGAAATAAGTATGGATGCAGCCGAATCTCATGCGTATTCACTTTCACACCTGAACACAGCCTCGCCTCATAACCTGAGAACACACATTTGATCAATCCGTCAAAACCAAACTCTTGGAAACGGTCATTGTAAGGCTCCATGCCAACCCAACTGTCATCATAAAACACGTAGGCCAGCTTGTCGTGCCTATGCACAATGTCAATTAATTTCTTGCCAAATTCGATTACAAAATCATTGATAAATGCCATCCAGTCCAGCTTTCGTTGCTCAGCCGGGATATGTGTGACGCGATACTTCCCGCCATTCACAAAATCGTCGGCAGTCATCGAATACCCATATCTCTTGGCAAATAGATCCAGCGCTCTTGAGCTTACCGTAAAATCGTATGACCCCCAATCAGAGAACAGATGGCGATTGCGCTCATTGCTGCCCCAAACCCAGGCGAAGTTATAAAATAAGGAGGTAAACCGGACAACTGTGGTTTCCTTATGATGAAGACACCAATCTTCCATCCAATCCAGCAGATACTGTTGCGTTTCTGTATACATGGGATCAATCTGCATTAAATGCTCTTTGTCCCAATGATTCGTGGTGTGATTGTACATGGAAATCTCTTCCCAGATCCGGTAGACCATGAAGCTTACCGTGTATTTATGCCAAGGAACAATTCCGGTAATGACCACATTTCCGGATTCCCTTTCATAATTCCACTGTTCTCTTGGAACTTCCTCTCCGGTCGTTCTGTCAAAAACCTGCCAATAGTTAAACGCTTCTTTGGAATCATTCACTTTGAACTGTTCAGCAAAAAAATCCTCCATCAGATAGATGGATACATAATCTTGTACAGCTACCTTTGGATTTGTAATTAAAAAACATTGCTGCAGCTTATCCAGGTTGCGGGACGCCCACTCGTTATGATCTCTGATGATACAGATTGTAGAATAAATGCCGTATCCAGCGTTTATAATCTCATCGGACAACTGCGTGCCGTCACTGTCACGGATGACATCAGCGCCCCATCGTTCAGCTAATTTCAGGGTCAGCGCCTCATAACCAGATTCTCCTGGTAGCGTAAAGGCCCCCGTTGTTTGTTTAGACAACTTCGATCCCTCCTAATTCAACATATCGGATAGAAAAGCCAACGCTAAGCCTTGTCCCCAGCCCTGAATCCAGTCTTTAGGAATATTGCGATACCCTTCCCGATCTTTCATAACCGCTGTGCCGCCCGATACACCCAGTACCCGTCCGTCTTCGCTAATATGGTTTAAGATGCCCTTCAATGCCTTTTGCACGTATTTGGTGTGCAGTGGATTGCCGTTATTGATCATGGCCGCCGCAATACCGCATGATGCAGATACTTCTTCATAGGACTCCTCGTCATCCAGTACCGTCCGCCACAAGCCATTCTCTGTTTGAACACCTTTCAATGCCGCCAGTTGATCCCGAAGGGAACACTCCACGTCCATACACGGCGGATACAAATACCAGTCTTTCAAATGAATTTTGACTTGCGACATGGTATATGCTCCCCAAGCATTCGCTCTTCCCCAGAAAAATCCGGACATGTGATCCTGTTTGACATTGTTGTAGCCATGGTACCAGAAGCCGCTACTAGGATCTTGCAGGTATTTGATATGCCAGTAATATTGATTTAAGGCATCCTGGATCATTTTCTCGTCCTTTAATTTGGTTCCTACACGAAGCAGAAAGAATGCCGCCATAAACAATGTGTCTGCCCATGCCTGTTCTGGAAAATCATTAGCAACGGATACCGTATGCTGCAGAACATGGTCTCCGAACCTGAGAGCATGGTTTTGGATGTAATCCACCTTGCTCATCACAATATCCCAATATTTCTGGTCCCCTGTTTCTTCATACAATGTGATCAGCATATGGCCCATGGCACATGTGTTTACCGTCCAGTGCGGCAGACCCAGCTCGATGTATTCATCTGCCCACTGGGCAAGCATATTTAGATACTCTTTATTCCCTGTTTGGGTATAGGCTCTGGATACACCATAATAAGCCACACCGCAGGGCCAATCCCATGTTAAATCCATCGCCATCGTTTTTCTGACGACTTTATCAATAACTCTTAATATCTCTTCCTTGTCATAAGTTAATTGAAGCATTGTTATTCCCCTCTCATAGTGCACACGCCCCCAAAGGCGCTTGAGAGCGGTTCGCCACTGTTTTGGAAACGCTTTACTTATTCCATTGTACGCAGTAAAATAGTCTCAATCTAAGCACATTCGCAACAAAACTGCGCAATTTCAACCATTTATATGTATACCTGCTGGCTAAACTTGACATAGCGTTCACCTATAATCTACTCAAATCCAAGTTATGGGAGTATCGAATATGCCCAGAAAAAAGAAGCCCGTTATAGAATACCGACACTACAGCTTGCCTATAAACTTCCCTGTCTTGCTGTTAAGCGGTGAACGTTGGAAGATTTCAGATATTAAAAGTGAGCACCTCCATTTTCATAACCATTTGGAGATTGGTATTTGCTATTCGGATGGCGGTTTCATGGAGATCAAAGGAGAAACTGTCCCCTTCAAAGCCGGGGATGTAACTTTCATTCCTAGGTATCTTCCTCACACCACGTATAGTTCGCCAAATACAGCCAGCCTTTGGTCTTATATCTTTTTTTCGCCAGAAGACCTTTTCCAACATTCTTTTAAAAGCGCTTACAGAAACTTTGAGCCCAATTTGTGGGTGATGAAGGGAACGAACTGTATATTAAACAAGGAGCAGCATCCCAAGGTGTATACACTTGCGACTTCGATCGTAGAGGAATTACAACAACAGAATCCTTACTACCAGGAAAGCGCCTACGGCTTATTGCTATCCCTTTATATAGAACTTCTCAGAATTCACTCCAGGAATGAATCATTGAAAGATGCAGAAACAGTACATAGCCGGAAAAGTGATTTTGCCATTTCTCCAGCTTTGGAGTATATCACTAAAAATTATATGACACCTGTTAACATTGATTTTTTGGCTGACCTGTGCCATTTAAGTACAACTCATTTTCGCAGAAAATTTCATGAGATTATGGGAACCTCCCCTCTCTATTTCCTAAACAGCACCCGAATCGAAGAAGCCTGCAAGCAGTTAAAAAGCACAGATGACTCCATTCTTTCCATCTCCGAGCAAGTCGGTTATCGTTCCATTTCCAGCTTCAATCGATGCTTCTCCAAGCTTATCGGAGAGCCGCCTAAAGAATGGCGTAAAGGAGCGCAATCCGAAGCACAATCAGCGAAAGCGTCTATACTGGAATTTACGGGGTGGGTTTAATTTTACCAAACTGAATCCAGCAGCTCGTCCACTTCCTGAATTCGGGTCACCGATGGTGTTTGTATAAGATTGCCTCTCACCATAACCATAGCTACATTCGACAAAGCTTTTATATTGTCCAAAGGATTGTGCTCCAGCACGATTAAATCTGCCTGTTTTCCGATATCAATGCTCCCTGTAAGATGATCAATGCCTAGGATCTCCGCATTAGACTTTGTTACCCGTTCGATGACCTGACCCGCATTCAGTTTCGTTTGTCTCATATAGTGGTCTAGTTCCCGCCACATATCATAGTGAGTGACGTAAGACATTGCGGCATCCGTTCCAATTCCAATTTTGATCTCATGTTCTACAGCCTGACGCAGCCCCTTCAGCATGGAGTCGTACACAAGCCGCGAATTTCCCTTAACCGTTTCATTCACCTTCGTTAGGCTCGTATCCAATTTCGCAATGGGATACCCAGCCTGCAAAGTAGGAATCGATGCAGTATAGCCCGATATAAAAAACAGGGAAAAGACATGATAATGGAAGCCGGTTCGCCCTGTTTTCCACTCCACTTTTCCCCGATTTCTTTCAAGTCTTCATTCATGTTTTCAGTAAGAACAACCCTGACACGAAGTGTCCCCATTAATGAAAGTTATTTTTTTCATAACGTACTGCGCCGTAACTCATAAAAATACTGCACAATCGGATGCTTTAACTTCATCTTCTCAGACATGTTTAAAATTCGCTTTTTTCCTACTCGTCTGTCCACTAAAGCTAGAATATTCAATAAGATGTCATTACTCTCTAAGCTGTCCTCTATAGAAGTAGTTAAAAATTTATTAGCTACAACATTAAAATTAGACTTGCTTAATAAGGCCTGTGCTGACAAAAGCTCCTTTGCATGCTCTGATATTTTTCTACCTCTTGCTATTACTTGTAGACGATCCTCCGGAACATTCCCATTAGTATCTTTTCTGATCGCTTCAATTTCTTCATTGCTGATAGGAACTTGGATATCTGGATCATTTTTGATTTCCAACTCCGTCTGATACCACTTGATTGGACTAGTGATATCGTTCATATTGAGTATGTTCTTCTTATCTACAGTTATATAACAAGTTCCAGATTTATCAGGAAAATAACGGTAACTGGTAGATCGGTATTCGACCCTTCCGTCTAACGCAGGAGAGAGGAAGCTCTCCAGTTGTTGCTTCAATTTACTCCAGGACATATATCCTCCTATGTTTTCAATGCCTGCTAACAGCCCGTCCCTAACTTGGCAATTTAATTTCCTCGTTCCTCTACCTCATCATGATCCTTGCTTCCAAACTCATCAAGCAATGTACGCACTTCACTTGTTGATTTGGCGTTCATTAAGCTGTTTCTGAGTTCACTTGCCCCTCGGAATCCACGGACATATATTTTGAAGAAGCGGGCGAGAGGGCTAAACGAACGTGGCTCCTGTGCTGAATAATGATCATGGAGATCTAGATGAAGCCGCAGCAGTTCAAGCAATTCTTCACTGCTGTGTTCCTTCGGCTCCTTCTCAAACGCAAATGGATTCTGGAAAATACCACGCCCAATCATAATGCCATCCACTCCATATTGCTCAGCGAGCTTCAAGCCAGTCTGACGGTCCGGAATATCTCCGTTAATGGTCAGCAGTGTATCTGGTGCCACCTCATCACGAAGTTTCTTAATCTCCGGAATCAGTTCCCAGTGAGCGTCTACTTTGCTCATTTCCTCTCTTGTCCGCAGATGAATGGACAAATTCACAATGTCTTGTTTCAAAATATGGGTCAACCAGTCGCGCCATTCGTCTACGGCAGTGAAACCGAGCCTTGTTTTTACACTGACGGGCAGTCCCCCGGCTTTGGCGGCCTGAATGATATCCGCTGCGATTTCGGGACGGCAGATCAGACCGCTTCCCTTCCCATTCTCGGCTACATTCGCTACGGGGCAACCCATATTAATATCGATGCCTTTGAAGCCTTCTTTCGCCATACCAATGCTCATTTCACGGAAATATTCCGGCTTATCTCCCCAGATATGGGCCACCATAGGCTGTTCATCCTCTGTAAAAGTCAAACGCCCGCGTACACTTTTGTTCCCCTCCGGGTGACAATAACTCTCTGTATTCGCAAACTCCGTAAAAAACACATCCGGTCTGGCTGCTTCACTTACGACATGGCGAAACACAACATCCGTCACATCTTCCATCGGTGCCAGTATAAAAAAAGGTCGTGGCAACTCACGCCAAAAATTATTCATCATATCAAAAACTCCTCTATAATTACCAGGACAAATCTTTGGTCCCAAAATGGTAAAGCTAACCTGTTCATGTCCTTGCTTCTTCTTCACATATAACATGTTTAAGCAACGTAGTTCAAACAGCAGTATATGTTAAGCATAGACATCTAAATGAGTATATCATACTCAATAGAAGAGCATACTCCCCAAAAGCTCGCAAAAAAAGGAAGAGCGCCGCCCCTCCCTGCCATCTTCTATAACGTACTGCGCCGCAGTTCATAGAAATACTGTACGGCATAACTTCCCCCAGCCTACGCCATTCCCATGCGAATGGTTTAAAAAAAGAGCCGAGGAATAATATCCTTGACCCTTTTCGTCAAATTCTACACATGAATACCCAAAATTTTCAGCTGTCCATTGATTTTGGCTTCAAGTTCAGCGATTTCTTGTTTATCTTGCTCTATTTCTTAAAGTGATGCCACGTGAGCATATTTATCAACATCTACACGATTTCGGTACGTTTCGATAATCTTATTGATGTTTTTATCAGTAAGTTTGTTTTGATTTTTACCTTTTTCAAACGCCAATACACCTCAACTATTAGTCTTTTCTGACCAACAGAGCAACACTTTCCACATGAACCGTATGCGGGAACATATCTACAGGCTGTACTTCCACTGTACTGTACCCGCCATCCTCCAGTATCCTTAAATCCCGCGCCAGTGTGCTTGGGTTACAGGATACATACACCACGCGTTCTGGCTTCATCTCCAGAATGGTGTCGAGCAGGCGTGGATCACAGCCCTTGCGGGGTGGATCGACGACGATAACGTCGGCGGTGATGCCTTGTTCTTTCCATGCAGGAATGACATCTTCGGATGCGCCTACCTCAAACTTCACATTACGCATTTCATTCAATAGCGCATTACTCCGTGCATCGTCGATGGCTTCTTTGACGATCTCGACCCCATACACCTGGTCCGCATGCTGAGCGAGGAACAGAGAAATCGTACCGATGCCGCAATACGCATCAATAACCGTTTCTTTGCCCGTGAGTCCAGCATACTCAACGGTTTTACTATACAGTACTTCCGTTTGTACGGGATTCACCTGATAAAAGGATCGTGCGGAAATTGCAAACTGGACGTTTCCAATGTAATCGTAGATCACGTCACGCCCCCACAGTACACGAGTCTCGTCGCCAAAAATAACGTTCGTTCGCTTCGTATTCACGTTCTGGCATATACTTGCCACGTGTGGGATATGCTCACGAATACTGCCGATCCACGCATCTGCGTGCGGAATATCTCGTCCATTCGTGACGAGCACCAGCATCATTTCACCTGTGCGAAAAGCGGTCTTCACCACGACATGGCGCAACAGTCCGCGTCCGGTTTCTTCATTATATGCACTGATGCCCAGCATTCGGCCAATCTCTTTGACACGTGCAACCACTTCGTCATTGCGCTCGTCCTGAATGAGACAGGTGTTCATATCCACAATGCGATGGCTGCCACGTGCGTAGAAACCGCCGACAAGCCCGCCCTCGGCGACACCAATCGGCACCTGTGCTTTGTTGCGGTACCGCCACGGCTCACTCATACCGAGTGTAGGATGCACAACTACGCCTTGTACACGCGACATGTGGTCTGCATTTCCATCCGCAGAGTCAGCCAAAACCTCTGCAGTACGCTCACTGGACTCCGTAGTCACACTCAGCTTTCCTATACGCTCCAGCACATCCACCACATGTTGCCGCTTCCAGCCCAGCTGCGCTTCGTAGCTCATATGCTGGAGCTGACAACCGCCGCATTGATCATAGATGGCACACGGAGCTGCAATTCGGTCGGGGCTAGCCTGCGCAATATCCAGCAGCTTGGCATAGCCGTACTGCTTTTTCGTTTTCAGCACCTTGACCCGTACCTTTTCACCCGGTAACGCGCCTGGAACAAACAGCGTAAACCCTTCGACACGCCCTACACCCTCGCCATCATGGTTCATGCCGATGATGTCTATCACGGCCTCATCGTTCTTTTGCACAGGCAGATCGCTACGCTCTGCACTAGACCGTTTACGATTGGAAGCTTCCTGACTCCGTCCGTCGTTACTCCGTTCATTTTTGGAAAAACGACGAGGTTTTCGTTCATTCTCCCCTTTTTTCCGAGGAAAATCGTCCGTATTTCCATTTTTATTTTCGGTTCCAGCCCGAAGCATTCTATTCCCAGCTCCAACTGGTGACTGTTCCAGTTCTCTGTCTTTTTTCGCCTGCATGGTCTTGTTGTGCTGCTTTCCTGGAACTGGAGTTGCTGTTGCTGTATTCCGGCGGCTTTTTCCACGTCCGCTACGGTTATTTGTCATGGTTGTCACTTCTTTCTGTTCTTCTTTTCTCACTTATCTTCAATCAGCCATATCATTCAAATCGTCATCTAGACGACGTTTAACATCAACTCGAAAATGCCGTTACTCCCCACGGAGAACGGCAAGGACCGATATGTTTCCTACAAAAAACAACGATCTTCTCTACGCTCTGTATATCGAACTGCTCAAATCAACAAAAACAGAACTATTTCCGTTGATTTCCTCACCGGAACACATTCAAATGATGCGGTAAATTTCGGAAGGTCGCTGGCAAGGTGCCTCCTAATTCGCCATCCAGATTAAGCTGAACATAGCCAGGTGAGGTCACTTCCATGTAATCTGTTCTGAAATAAACGATTTTCTTGTCCTGCATATGCTCTCCGCGCAGCGCAAGTGTAACCAAGCGGATCATTTCCGCCAGATTGCATTTGCGCACAGCGATGACATCGAGCAGTCCATCATCTATTGTCGCCCCAGGAGCAAGCTTTTCAAACCCGCCGACCGAATTTGTATTTGCGATTAGGAAAAGCATAAATTCGTCGTGGATCACTTCCTGACCCGATGCCTTGATGATCAGCTCCTGTGGAGCAAGGCTGACCATCTTCTCCATACCTTTAAAATAATAGGCCAATTGGCCAATCATCGTTTTGAGCTTGCTTGGAACTTCATATGTAAGCTCGGTTAAAGTTCCACCGCCTGCGATGTTGATAAAGTAGCGGTCATTGGCTTTTCCGATATCCAACGGCTTCGGATTTTGACGAATAACGAGGTCACAATAATCCTCCCAATGCCTGGGAATGCCCAGTGCTCTGGCAAAATCATTCGTCGTTCCTAGAGGAAACACACCCAGAGGCGGGCGGTTTTCCCTTTCAGCCATCCCGTTAATGACCTCATACAATGTACCATCGCCACCAGCGGCAATAATCATATCATAGCCACGCTCAACGGCCTCTGTTGCGGCACGCGTTGCGTCCCCTTCCCCTGTAGTTGCATGGCAAGAGGCCTCAATACCACCTTCATCCAGGCGCTGCAAGACATCCGCAAGGCGACGCTTCATTTCCTCACGCCCAGAGGTCGGGTTGTAGATTAATCTAGCTCTTTTCATTCCGTTACGCCACCCGTATATTTAATGATATTTATATTCACATCGCAGTTCATCACATTCAGTCTGTACAAAATATCATCATACTGGAAAAAGGCCTCTTTTACAATAAAAGAAGCCAGTCACTATCCAAATAAGGGAATTTCAGGTTGAGACACTAGCGCCCGAATTCCGTCTATTTATTATCGATCCTTGCTTGCTTCTGCATATTCTGCATCAGTTCACGAATCTGTCTGTCCATCCAGCTTGTGAGCAAAGGATGCGGCAATAAAGGATCACCTAAATAACGGTAATC
This sequence comes from Paenibacillus polymyxa M1, assembly GCF_000237325.1. NCBI lineage: Bacteria > Bacillati > Bacillota > Bacilli > Caryophanales > Paenibacillaceae > Paenibacillus > Paenibacillus polymyxa. The sequence continues at coordinate 995,862 of NC_017542.1, read as the reverse complement.
CAGCCCCTGTAAGCGTTTAGGAATCATATGACTTGTAAAATATCCCGAACTCAAAAACAGCGGTGCCACAATAACATCATGCCCCCGCTCCTGATTCCAGTACGCCGCCTTGTCATGCACACCCTCAGGATTTAGCAAAGCGTGGTCCGTAATGATGCCACTCACGTTTTGCACCGTACGAGCCAACGAGGAAATCCCTTGCTCCCAGCGCTGAAGAAAGCCGTTGTGCGCGCTGCCGTGTCCTACGAGTAAAATGACCTCGCGCGCAGGATCGACCGACAACGGGCGAACCTTGTCCCACACCATGCGGGCAACATCTTCGCCGTCATCCAATGGGCTACCAAAATGCACACGTGCCTTCAATCGAAACGGCTCCAAATCTGTTTCTTTGTCTGGCGCAGCTTTGACTCCCAGCGCATAGCTAATTTCATCTACATGCGTACTGCCTGACGACACGAACAAAGGAATAACCAGTAAATCTGTTACCCCCAAGGCTTCCAGACGGTCAATCCCATTTTGAATCAATCTTCCTTTAACCGTTTCCAAAAATGAAACCTCTACCGGCATTTCTTCCAGCAATTGAAGCTTTGCAACTGCCTGATCCACCTGTTCCACCCAATATGGCTCTCTAGAGCCATGGCTGATGACTAGTATCCCAGGGCTCCGCATTAGCGACCCAGACGTTCCAGAGTCATTTTATACCCGTCATTCCCATAGTTCAGACAACGCTTAACACGTGAAATGGTGGCTGTACTGGCGCCTGTCTCAGCTTCAATCTGATTATATGTGCTGCCTTTGCCAAGCATACGGGCAACCTCCAGACGTTGGGAGAGGGATTGAATTTCATTAATTGTGCACAGATCATCAAAAAATACATAGCACTCTTCCAAATTTTTAAGAGTTAAAATAGCTTCAAACAATTGATCAATACTTTTATCATTAAGCTTTTTAAGCTGCATAGATTATCATCTCCCAAAGGTTACAATCTCTCCTCATTGTACTCGACAAATAGTCAGTTTTTCAAGCATTAACGGTTTCACGCATTACAGAACAACATTACATGACTACAGAAACATACTGTGCGAATGCCCAAATCCGCTTTTATACCTAATTTCGGGACACGCGCCTAAACCCACTGTGCGTTTGTAACATACAGTAGAGTATCAATCTGCAAAGGAATGTGATCTCATGCCTGGACATTACTATCATCGGAGGGCGCAAACGCGTTCCATTTCCGATCCGTATAGTTCAACTCCTTATCCTGGACTCGATCCATACAGCGAGGTTCCGCAAGTCGATTCCTCCGCCGTGGTGCCCTATGAGGCACCAGCGAGTATAACAGATTCCGCCGTGGTCACGCCAGACCCCGCCCCAGCCAAAGGAGGGCTGCTTGGCGGTCTTGGTAATCTCAACGATATTAAAGGTATTATTGACCGTATGGGCGGTATTGACGGGATTGTTGCTACGGTCGGCAAGGTACAAAAGATCATGTCTAGCGTGCAGCAATTTGCTCCGATGGCAAAACTGATTATGGGCTCGCTCCCAGCATTCAACAAAAACGCAAGCAAAAAAACGACAACACCAATTACTGAGGAACTGGATGAATATACACCACCACGCCGACGCCGGAAAAAGACACAGCGCAAAAGTACCACTACCCCGCGCAGACGTCCGCGCAAACGCACAAGAAAGTAGGCTATTTTATTTAAACCAACCTCGGCGCATAAACCACACCACCATTGCAACACTCAATAAGAACATAAAGAACAATACGCCAAAATATCCATATTTCCAGCCCAGCTCGGGCATATTCGAAAAATTCATACCATAAATTCCTGCAATCAGCGTCAAGGGCATAAAAACAGTCGTAATTACGGTCAGCGTCTTCATAATTGAATTCATGCGATTGGAATTAAGCGATATGTAACTGTCTCTCAGGTCGGCTGTCATCTCGCGGTCGGCCTCCAGCATGTCCGTCAGCTTCAATAAATGATCATAGATATCAGTAAAATAAGCCATATGATCCCCCTGACCCTGCACATGCTGCGAATTCAAAACTCGGTACATCAGATCACGCATCGGTACGATCGTGCGGCGCAGCTTGAGCAACCTGCCACGCAGGTCAAATACCTGCTTCATTAATTCCTCTACCGATTCATGTGCGCCCAAACCTTCAAGCTCGGCTAATTCATCCTCAATGATGAAAAGGCTCGGAAAATAGTTGTCAACCAGCTTGTCCATCACCGTATAAGCTGCAGACAGCGGTCCGCGAGACCATATTTTGCGTTCGTTCGCATGCTCGACAATCCGCTCCCAGGCCTGATCCAGCTCCTCTAGTTCATGATGGTGATATGTAACCAAAAAACGGCTGCTAATAAACATATCTACCTCTTCCGCCTCTAATGTATCTACATCAAGCGCATGTACCACCAGAAACTGTACATTCTCGTAATAATCCAACTTGGGACGTTGCAGAACATGCATACAATCCTCTACAGCCAGCGGGTGAAAATGAAAATAACTCGTCAGCAGCTCCGACTCTCGATCTGTAGGCTCGTTAAAGTCAGCCCAGATCCATATGTAATCTTCCATGACAATCTGCTCCAATGGTTGTCCCACCGTCACCTGATGATCATGACCTATAGCCAATGTACGTATCACCGTATGTCCCCCTAGCTTAAATACTGCCGTCTTATATGTCATTTATATTTTATATAAGCCATTCCACATTATACAAATCTCATGCTCTATATTTCCATACACTAAATAAAAAAAGGATATCTCCGGGCCAGCACGCTCCCGAAGATATCCTTATACAATAATCCACGCATTATATTTTTCAAAAAAACTATGCTTGTCGCTTCATACCCTAATCGGCGATAAAAATAATGTGCATTCAGTCGTTCACCCCGATAGTCATATGTTGCTTGTATCGCTATTTCCCTCGGCGCAGCAAGCAAAGCGCTGCGCCAATTCCGCTGCCTGCACCCACTCATTTAAAAGTGGGGCAGGCTTTTGCGAAGAAAGGAGTAGGTTCAGCAAGTCGTAGCGTAGCGGTCCATTTGAATCTGTAGAAGCGCCAGCGTTCGCCTTTGCCCTTGAATTTTCACCATATAGGTCTTATATAATCGAAAAAATTCATAGGCAACAGCGATCGAAAGATCAAATGGATTGTGGAGCGTCTCACAACGAGCACCCCGACTCACATTCACACCCCCTACCCCACTTACAATACCTTCTCCAAGAAACTAATGGTCCGCTCGTTTTTTGGATTACCAAATACCTCTTGCGGTGTTCCTTCTTCCACAATATAGCCACCATCCATAAATACGACACGGTCGCTTACTTCTCGCGCAAAGCCCATCTCATGCGTAACGATCATCATCGTCATGCCTTCGCGAGCCAGATCTTTCATTACGCCGAGCACTTCGCCCACCATTTCAGGATCAAGCGCCGAGGTTGGCTCATCGAACAGCATAATGTCTGGGTTCATTGCCAGCGCACGTGCAATCGCCACACGTTGCTTCTGACCGCCTGAAAGCTGTCCTGGCAATGCATCTGCCTTATCGGCCAAACCTACGCGATCCAGCAGTTTCATAGCTGTCTCACGGGCCTCTGTCTTCGTCTGTTTCCCCAGTTCAGTCGGTGCGAACATAATGTTCTTGAGCACCGTCATATGCGGGAACAGATTGAAATGCTGAAACACCATACCTATATTTTCACGGACCTTGTTAATGTCCACGTTTTTGTCACCCAATTTGTAGTCATCGACGATGACCTCACCAGCTGTAATTTCCTCCAGCATATTCATACAACGCAAAAACGTACTTTTCCCTGAACCAGAAGGGCCAATGACGCATACAACTTCGCCTTCCCGTACTTGCATGTCAATGCCTTTTAGCACCTGGTTACTGCCATAGCTTTTTTTCAGGTTTTTAACGATAATTTTACCCACGGCGAACTCTCCCTTCAAGACGGTTGGAAATTTTGGTCAGGACTGTAATGACGATAAGATACATCACCGCAACGACCAGCCAAATATCAAAGGATTGGAACGTCCGCGCAATAATGATTTTGCCCGATTGGGTCAATTCAACCAGACCGATAACTGACAAAATTGACGTATCCTTCAACGTAATAACCAACTGATTGATAAACGACGGGATCATGATTTTCACTGCTTGTGGCAAAATGATCTTCAGCATGGCTGTCCGGTATGGCAAACCAAGCGAACGAGCTGCTTCCATTTGTCCTGGATCAATGGACTGAATACCCCCGCGGATAATTTCGGTCACATAAGCACCAGCGTTTAGAGATAACGTCAACACCGCCGCGACAAAAAGCGGCATTTTAAAATCGAGTGCCTGTGGGATACCGAAGTAAATAAAGAATGCAAGTACGATCAGTGGAATACCGCGGAATACATCAACGAAAACAGTTGCAATACCGCGGAACACCTTGTTATGGCTAACTTTCATAAAGCCAAACACTAGTCCCAGCAAAAAGGCTACGAGCAAGGATACCAGGGTGTACAACAGCGTATTTCCCATCCCTTTAATCAACGCAGGCAGCGAAGCGGAAATGAGCTCCCAGCGGCTACGTTCTACAGGAGCCACACCTTTGCCGGATTCACCAAGGTATTTCGACATAATCTTGTCATATTCCCCGCTGTTGCGAAGATTCACAAGCCCTGCATTAAATTTCTCCAGCAGCTCCGCATTTTTGCCTTGGTTGACAGCAAAACCGTAAGAACCGCCTTTTTCCTTATCAGTCACCAGCTTAAGACCATTATTCTGAGTCACACCGTATGCCAGTACCGGATAATCATCAAAGCAGGCAACCGAATTACCTGTTTTAACTTCATCATACATCTGAGAAGAATCGTCGAACGGAACTGTAGTAAAGCCATATTTCGCCTTAATGGATTCCGCGAACGTGTAGCCTTCTGTTCCTGTTTTGACAGCGACGCGCTGTCCTTTCAAGTCCTCATAGCGTTTAATCGTATCATTATCCTTACGGACCGCCATGACAACACCTGAGTCAAAATAGGGTTCAGAAAAATCAAATTTTTGCTTGCGTTCATCGGTAATACTCATCCCAGCAATGACACCATCCACTTGATTCGTTTCAAGGGCCTGCACTGCCGCGTTAAAGCCAAGCGGCTTAATGGTATACTCAAAATTCTGATCTTTAGCAATAGCTGCCAGTAAATCCATGTCGATTCCGACAAATTTCCCATTTACATCTTCAAACTCAAAAGGCGCGAACGTTGTATCCGTGCCGATATCATACTTTGTTTTATTTTCTGCGTGAGCCACTACACCGAAATTACCGGCCAGGGCAACCACAGAAAACAAACAAATCATGAGTGCTATTAGTTTTCTTGGTTTTTGCATAAGATCCTCCAGTCAGTTGAACGGTTCAAAGTTTTCTGTTTATTCTACAGGAGTTATTAAAAATTGACTACTTTGATGTCAGGTATTTTTTAAAAAACATCTCATGGAACTATCTGGATGTGTGAACTCTCAAGATGTATTTTTGCCCCAGAATGCCAATAAGCCCCTGCCGCAAAAAACGGACGGAAGCTTATTGTGTATCCTATATTGTATGTTTTTTTTCAGGGATTCATGAAGAAAACTAGAAAAGAATTTTGAAAATTAAACCTGACAACAGCGCAGAAATTGGAATCGTTATTACCCAGGTTATTACAATACGACCAGCTAATGACCAGCGAACTGCGCTAAAGCGCTTCGCAGAACCAACACCCAGAATCGCCGAAGTAATGGCATGAGTGGTACTTACTGGTAAATGAAGCATGGTAGCTGTAAAAATAACAGAAGCTCCCGAAACGTCGGCTGCGAATCCATTGATTGGCTCAATTTTAAAAATCTTGGTTCCCATCGTTTTGATGATCTTCCAACCACCAATAGACGTACCCAGTGCCATAGCGGTTGCAGCTGAAATTTTCACCCACATGGGTACTTCCAAATGGTCTTGATAACCTGCGGAGACGAGTGCGAATGTGATAATCCCCATCGCCTTCTGAGCATCATTCGTACCATGCGTAAACGACTGGATAGCTGCCGTAATGACCTGCATGGTGCGGAAACCTTTGTTCACTGTATGCGGACTACGATAAGCAAAGATGTATTTCAAAATCATCATCACAATGTAACCGACAACAAAAGCAATCAACGGGGAGAAAATAAGCCCCTCAACAATCCCGATGAAGCCGCTCCAATTTAATTTATCCTGTCCCGCACCTACATACACCGCCCCTGCCAACGCACCAATCAATGCATGAGAGGAGGATGAAGGAATACCAAACCACCAGGTTAGAAGATTCCAGATAATCGCAGCGATCAGCGTCGCAATAACGATATCAATACCGTTTGTAAGCTTGGTAGGGTCAGCGACACTTCCACCAATGGTCTTGGCAACTCCGGTAAACAAGATAGCTCCGAGAAAGTTCATAACCGCAGCCATAATAATCGCACGTCGCGGCGTCAATGCACGGGTCGAGACCGAAGTAGCAATCGCGTTCGCCGTATCATGAAATCCATTAATAAAATCAAATGCCAGAGCAAGAAAAATAACAATACCTAGTACCAGTAAACTTGTATCCATGTAAAAGGACTCCCTTACGAGTTACGCATAATGATGGATTCCAGCATATTTGCAACATCCTCGCATGAATCCGTTGTCGTTTCAAGGCGTTCGTACAATTCTTTACGTTTAATCAGTTCAATAGGATCAGTTACAGTTGCAAACAGGTTTTTAATGCAAATACGCAATAATTCATCCCCCTGATTTTCCAAATCATTCAGGCGAATGGTGTATTCACGAATAGCCAACAATTTTTTCTGTGAAAGCAAATGTACAGCCTTCTGAATTTCGTAAGCTGATTGACGCAAAATATCAGCGAACTGCACAATATACTCGTCCGGCTCTGTAATGTTGTACATATAAAAACGAGAGGCTGTCGCTTCAAGACCATCCAGCACATCATCCATGGTCGTTGTCAGTTCCATGATGTCGTCGCGTTCCAGCGGCGTAATGAAGGTCTTGTTCAACTCAGTAATAATCGTGTGTGTGTAATCATCACACTTATTTTCATACTTCTTCATCTCATTGGTAAACAAAGTCACATCTTGAAAATTTGAAGTATGTTGGGCAAAATAATCGGCTGCTTGCACGATCGTATCTGCCATATTTTCCAACGTCTCGAAGAATATATCCTTTTTCTTCAATCTCATAACGATTACCCCTTTACGAAAATATCCGCAACCTGTTTCGACTGCAATAGACAACCTTTGCTATCTTATCACACTCATCAATGTTTTTGTAATGTTTGTAAAAGCAAATTTCTAGATATACGTATACAATGCCCGACATAGAGGGTCATTATCCGACAATTTTTTCCTAAATAGGTGTATTACGTTTTCTAATTCGCTTCAAACGTTACATGTTCCGTTAGTGAAGTATCTGCAGGTACTACATGTATATAGGATGTACCTGGTGTTAACGGGATTTCAACCCCATTTTTCATAAACCGAATCGCATCGCCAGATGTATGCTGCCATTCAGCACGTATTAACTGTCCTTGTTGAAACACCATGGCCTCTCCGCTACCGTCCAGTTCAACGCTTAGTCTGCCTACATCATCCAGCGTTCGATGCCTCGTGCTCATCACAATAACATTAGCCGCTGAGAGCTGTTGGTTATTATTTTGATCCAGATGTGACTTTTCGTTCACAAAACGCTTATATCGTTGATCGGCTCGATCATAGGTATAAGATACGCGATAGCTTTTTAGCAAAAACCGGATGTGCACAGATGCGGCACTCTCGTCCACCATAACTGGAGTTTCGCCGGTTTTGAGATAAGGATACACTGGAACTTCCGTCTGCTTGGTATATCCTTTGCTTTCGCTTCCTTTACGTAGCCTGCTCACATCTGTGTATAAATTATGTGGTGGACGACGATCTTTACTTCGCCAAAAATAAGCCCCTCCATTTGAAATCTCATCCAGATGCTCCTTCCGCTGCTGCTGTAAAATCGCATAGGCATCTGTACTTCCCCCTGCATGTATCGGCAACGCACCATAGGTTTCGCCTAGTTCAATCAAATACGGCCGAATACTGCGGACCGGACCGATCTTCACATCTCCACCATGACTTTGGAAAAAAGCTACCAAACGGGTAATTCCGCCTTCTGCAAGAACCTCATATACCATGTCTGCCTCGCTAAGCCCTGCCTGTGGACGCGCAGCCGGGGCATTGTTAATCATGACAGCCAGTGGCCGCTCTATAACAGGCTGCTCCACCGGAAGCCCGGTAAGCGGAGCTGTAAATGCCGGAACAGATGGCTCCTTAGGCGGTTCAAGCACCTTCTTCTCTGTTTCTTGCTGGTTCGGTTGGGGAACGGATTCAGATTCACCCGTATTGGACAAAGCAGAACAAGATATCATTGTCATGCATAACAGAGCTGAGGCCATCACACGCAACCAATGATTTCGTTGAAACATGGGCCCGGACAAGTTCATCCCTCCACATCGTTATTTTTCTCATTATAAGCTTTATTTCCTGTTTTTGTCTTGATTGAGGCATTACCTCTCTATAGAATACTTATCTAAAGACATTAAAATTTAAAAAATATTTAGAGTTTGTGATTTTTATCACAAATAACTGTAACTGAACCTAATACAATAAAGGTGTAGCAAAGATGATCATCCCAAACAAAATGAAATACAACCCATCATTATAGATTAAGAAAGAGGAGTGATTTGAATGTTTAACAACTGGTTACGTGAGAACAAAGTAGCAATGTGGCTGCTGACTGTAGTACGGGTTTATCTAGGTTATGAATGGATGACCCACGGACTTGAGAAGCTGACTGGCGGATTCGATGCAGGTGGATTTATTTCGGGGGCCATTGCTAAAACAGGCGGAGATCACCCCGCTGTACAAGGCTGGTGGGGATCGTTCCTTGAAGCCTTTGCCCTGCCGAATGTCGGTTTGTTCAACGTCCTGATCCCATTGGGTGAGTTCTTGGTCGGGGTTGGCCTGCTGCTTGGTACATTGACTACACTGGCTACTTTGATGGCTATGGTTATGAACTTCTCGTTCCTGTTCTCGGGAACAGTAAGCACCAATGCAATCTACCTGCTGGTTGAAATCTTCCTTATCGTTGCTGGTGCAAATGCCGGAAGAATCGGCTTTGACCGTTGGGTACTGCCCTTCCTGCGTGGACTGTTTGGTAAAAATAAAGACACTTATCAAACGGACCCCAATCGAAAAATAGCTTAACTACCCAAAAAACAACCGTTATCCTCTGGAAATGGTTGTTTTTTTGTTCAGCCATGCTGCTTCTCTTTAATGTGTGGCTATGCTGCACCCTCCTCTATTTAAATGAACAAAGGAGTCCTCAAGTCCATCCTGACTTGGAGACTCCTTTTTCGGGTTCATCTTTCCCACTTGAAACCTCAGAAGGCATGTTTTACCCAGTCATCAACTATGAAAAATATAAAGTATTCGGAAATGACATTACCGCAGATATCCGCAGATATATTGACATCATGGCGACGGAATCTGGACAGCCGGCTACCAAGGATGCGGCATTACACATCGGTTATCAACAGTTAGCCGGAAGGGTGCTGGCGCAAGAGTCATTTATAACCCAATATCCACATTCCAATCGTACACAGGCAGTGAAATCATTACATGATCTCTATTTCTTCTATACTTTTTATGGTACGAACAATACACCATTATTCGATGATGACACCAACAAGATTCGCCCCAATGCCAAAAAAGGATATCAGCTCGTCGTTCAGCGCAACAGGGATTCGAAGAGTCCCTACATTCAAAAGCTGAAGGCATTTATGACACTACTAGATCAAAATGAAGATAAGCGAACTACGCAAGTATCCGCCTGGCTAAAAAAGAACGTGCCTGCTAATTAATCACAGAAGAACACACCAAAAGAACTTCCAACCCCACACACCATGTGGTTTCGGAAGTTCTTTTTCTTACATTTACAGATCATTTTCTTGACCAAAAGCCCAACAATTGAGGCTCAATGAGCCAAGGACATACGACTGAAAAAGCTTACGCGCGGAGCGATCATGATCGGCAGCCCCCATCACGTAAAACAAAGGCGAAAAGTGCTCTATTCCATACGAAGGAACCGCCTGCTTGGCATATGGAGCCTTCTTGTCATATTGGAACAGATGACGCAAATTCCAGTCTTGAAGCTGCTGTGCGATCCAGTCATCATATTGAACGGCCCAATCGGCTGGCTCACTCGTCTGCTTGAGTGTCCGCAAGTTGTGGACCAAGCCTCCACTACCAAGGATCAAAATCCCTTGTTCACGCAGTGGCGCCAGCATCCGTCCAATCTCATATTGCTCCTGAGGATCGCGCCGTGAATCAATGGATAAGGGTACGACCGGTATGTCCGCATCAGGATATATATGCCGCAAAACCACCCATGCTCCATGATCCAGTCCCCGGTTCCGAACCGGCTGGTGGAACAGGTTATGCTGACTGAACAGATGCCCTATCTCCTCATACAGCTTTGGATCGCCTGGTGCAGGGTAATCAAGTGAGTACATTTCTTCGGGAAAGCCGTAGAAATCGTGCAACGCTGCATGCTGATCATCCGCGCCGATACATTGATCGGGGCTATCCCAATGCGCGGAAAAAATGATGATTCCTTTGGGTCGGGGCAGGCTCGCGCCCAGCTTTGCAAGAAAGCTGGTATATGCGTTATTTTCTACAGCCAGTGTCGGTGAACCATGCGCAACAAAAATTGAGGGTAATGTCATCGCTGCCAACCTCCACACGCCAGTATAGTGTTACTCTTTCATTTTACTCCGGCGGAGGAGCAATTTCCAATACAATCCGTTACACCCTGAAATCAGATCATCCAGTGCTGCCAATCCCGTTGAATATTTTCCTGTTCATCCAGCCATTCCAGTGTGCGGTCAATCAGCTGTTGCCGCTCTTTACCTGACGAGAAAGTGTGATCTCCCTGGAAAATAATCTCCTTATCACAGCGTCCCTCTGGACGCATCCAGAATACCTTTTGAAACAGAAATGCATAATCCACAGGAATGATATCATCCGAGGTGCCATGAATAACGAGCACATCACCGTTAAATTTAACGGCCTCTTGGAACGGTTGGAATTGAGCTAATGACTCAAAATAAGCTGGTGTGAACTTATAGCCCAAGTAGTCTGCATGACCGGTTTTAACAGACTCGTCGTACACGCTTCGCTCCGTAATTTTGACAATGTCGTTTAACGGATAGCCGACAGCTGACCAAAGGACCAGGTTTTGTACTCTCTTGTCCCGAACGGCTGTGAGCAGGGCAACAGCGCCCCCCAAACTGTGACCGATCAGCGTCACCTTGGTCGGGTCAATGTCCGCGCAATTCACGGCGTAATCCAACACTGTGCGTGTCTGATTGATCATGGATTCGAGCCCCTGCTTGCCGTATTCACCCGTACTTTCCCCACAACCGGCAAAGTCAAAGCGCAGTACAAAATATCCACCTTCGGCCAATTCACGCGCAGTCTTGACGAACAATCGATCGACTCCGATACGATTGCCCACAAAACCGTGACAAATGACAACGAGCGGAACTCGTCTCTGACGTCCTCCCTCATTCGTACGGTTTGGATAATGAATTGTTGCGGCCAGCTCCTCATGTTCAAAACGAATTCCAATTTGCCGTTCCATCCTGATTCCCCCTGTTTCAAGCTTCACTAAAGCATTTTATCATTCAAACTCATATAGTAACGTGGAATATCCATCCAGAATATTCATTCACTTTAATTCCGATAAGTTTAATAAGTTTTATAGTAAAGTCAGTCTATCATCGCCCTGCTTCCTTGTCAACCTGTCAGTTCATACCGGGATGGAAGTAAACAAATGGCGCTCCCCGATGTGATGCCGGAGAACGCCATACTACTCGCTTATTAGAGTGCATTCGCTACATTAGAGTAGACGACTTGCTACTCGTAGCTGTGCCTGAACATTTGGTGGGTTTCGACTCGTCCCTCCCACTCCAGTTTACAAGAGGCGCCGTTATTTTGATCCTCATGCCACAGGCTGCGGTAGCTCTGTTCACCCAGTTCACCTGCAAATTCTGTGTCCTCAGCCAATTCAGTATCGTCCAATATACGGTACGTTGGAGATGTCCCTTGAACGCTTCGGTGACTCACGTTTGCAAGCAAGGCTTCCCCGCTGTTCCCGTTCGGAGCACCTGTCAGTCGTTTTTGGACCGAATAATCTGCCTGGTTCTCCAGTTCCATGATGCCACATCCTCTCAACGTTTTATATTCAGGTTGCTCCATGTGCTCACCCTTTATCCAGTTTGAGGAGAATGCAGCGGTAATATACATAATGGATAAAGCCTTTTGCCATCCGGCGTTTCCTCACGTATACTGTCTTTGTTACAAAATGGCGATTCCAGCAGCTTGGGATACGATCATAAAGCAGGAGGAAGCAATGAATAAAGCAAAAAATTATACACTTATTGCCTGGGTTGCCTTGTCCATGTTTTTCTTGACACAGGCGATTATTGGTTGGTTTATCACATTTACAGGCGGGGATATCAAACCTTTTGAAAAAATTAGCCTTTCCACCCTCATCATCATCGCCGCAGGTGCCATTCTGCTGGTTGAAGCACTGATGAATTTCATGGATCGTCCGGAAGAAGGCGAGGAGACTCAACAGCCAGACCATGCTCCCGCGAAGCCCCAAATGAATTTCAAATCCATCTTGATGTATGTAGTACTGGTTGTTGTCATTCTTGTCGCCGGACTTGCGCTACGCAGTGTGCTGCCGGTATTCAAAATCTCACCTTGGATGAATTTAGTGCTTGCGGCTATTGGCTTTATTGGACTCAAACCGATTTTTCTGCGTAAAAAACGTTCATAACCTCGCAATTCTCACAGTGCTGGAGCCGCCTCATTACGGAATCGTAGCAGCTCCTTTTTTATTTGCAATCAGCCATCTGACTCGAAGCTTGGGAATCGTCAGAAAAGCCGTATCCCCACCTGCAAGAAGATGCATGGGGAATACGGCTTGATGTACTTTCGCATTTATTTGGAAAATAGTTGTTCTGCATTATCCAATGCAATTTTGTGCCCCATCGCGGAATAGTCCAGCCAAGGCTGTCCGTTCAACATGTAGACATGACCTTGCTTCACAGCTTTGAGTCCTTGCCATACTGTATTTCCCTCCAGCTGCTTATATACCTTTTGGGCATCCGCACCTTTACTGATAATTACCAGGATGGCATCAGCATCGTAATCTGGCAAAACCTCTTGAGACACAACCTGGTAGGCCTTATTAATCTTTTCCACACCTTTAGCTGGCTTCAAGCCCAAATCCTGATACAATAGCGGTCCTACTGGACGCTTCATCCCCATGACACGAACTTCTTTCGCTGTGACACGTACAGCCATGACAGTCCCGTCTCCGATTTTGGAATGAATGAGCTTTTTGACCCGTTCCCTCTGTGTATCATAATCTTTCAGAAAAGTGTCTGCCTGTGCTTCATGTTTAACCATAGCAGCTATTTTTTTCAATTGATCTTTCCATGTACCTTCATCCAAATCAAAAACCTCGGTCGGTGCAATTTTTTCAAACTTGGCCACATCGGTTCCCGAATATTTTTTGTCGAGGAAAATATGATCAGGTTGAAGCTCCAGTACCGCTTCCATATCGGGGTCTGTGACAACCCCCAGCTTACGAGTATTTTGAAGACGATCTTTTACATGGGGCAAAAAATCCTTCACATCTCCACCAATAACCGAACCCGCTGGAGTAATGCCCAATGCTAGCAGATTGTTCGTCAAATGAATAGACATGGAAGCAATACGCGAATCCGCACTCATGGTGGTTTGGGCACTATCGGCTGCTTTCGTACTACTAGCTTGTTTGTCTGCTGTTTGCCCACAAGCAGACAGCATGATCATGCATGCAACAAGAAACAGGGCTATCCACGAACGTTTAAACCCTGAACCCTCAAATCTATTTTTTCTCATGAATATTCTCTCCTATACTATAGAAGCTCTATTTTTAATGTTCGATCCTCAACGCTTCTATTTCGTTGTTGTTTAGCATGCTGCATCATGTGCAGCTTTGGGTTTCATATGTAACCTAATCCTATTGTCATTTGGTTCGGGACAACAAGAATAAAAAATACGGAGCTCCTACCACAGCAACCACTACACCTGCTGGAATCGCATTCGGCTGAAATACCGAACGACCCATCGTATCTGCCGTGACCAGAATGACGACTCCAACCAAAGCGGCTACTGGCAACAAATGCTGATACATCGGTCCAACCAAACGGCGAGCCAGATGAGGCGCAATCAGCCCAATAAAACCGATACCTCCGGCCATGGATACGCTGGCGCTCGATAGAGCCACTGCTGCGCCCAGCAGTATCAAGCGCTGGCGTTTTACACTTGTACCGATTCCAGCTGCGGTCTCATCACCCAGCGACAGATTATTTAGGCTACGTGTCTGCGATAGAACGTAGGGCAATACAATGACAATCCATGGCAGTAAAGCCACTGCATGTATCCAGTCCCGTCCCCATACGCTGCCAGCCAACCAACGTGCGGTAAATGCGTACGTATCCTCATCCAACCGCAACGACCAATACAGCGTTATGGCGCTGAGCCCTGAGGCTACACCGATACCGGACAGGATTAGCCGCACAGGCACGATTCCTCTGCTGCCACTATAGGACAGCATAACTATCAGCACCGCTGCGACGACACCTCCTGCAAAGGTAAACAAGGGGATGAACAAGGCTGCTGATCCTTCCAGATCGCGAAAAAAGCTGACATACATCACCAGTCCTAAAGCAGCCCCCGCATGAAGGCCCAGCACTCCCGGATCTGCGAGTGCGTTTCGCGATAAGCCCTGCATGACCGCCCCGGCTGCACCCAGTCCCGCTCCAGCCAGTACCGTTACAACCATCCGCGGCAGCCGGTATTCAAACAGGACCATATGGTCACGTCCGCTGCCTCCGCCAAAAAGTGTATCCAGCACGCGTAGCGGTGGAATACGAATCGTTCCGGTATTCAAACCCAGAACAAGGACAGCAAAACTGATTCCAGCCAATACGAAGCAAACGAGCCAAGCCTTGGTCGTTCTTGTATCCCCTGCCCCTAGAGAGCGTCTCACTATAATTCCCTCCTTTCCTTACGGGCGAGAAAGAGGAAAAAAGGTACTCCGATAAAAGACACCATAATTCCAATAGCTAGCTCCTCTGGCGGATTCGCCATTCTCGCTCCCAAATCAGCCAGCACTAGCAGCACGGCTCCCAATAATGCAGACAATGGTACGATCTGGCGATAATCCACACCGATCAGCTTGCGAGCAATATGTGGCACGACCAAACCTACAAAGCCGATGGCCCCGGCAGCCGATACAGAAAGTCCAGCTAGGACCACCACAGTCAGTAGCCCCAGCAGCCGGATACGCCGGAGATTTAATCCCAGATTCAGCGCTACCTCATCGCCCATTGAAATCAATGAAATGGAGCGTGCGAGCCCCATAGACCAAGCGATCACAATAAGCAAAATCGGTGCAAGAATCTCGAGCTGCGACCATTTGATTCCGGCAACACCACCCGCATACCAGTAGGCTAGATCCTGACTTAGATCAAAATAAATCGCAATTCCCGAAGTCATGGAACCTAACAAGGCTGCTGTCACAGCTCCAGACACCGTTAGTCTCATGGGTGTCAATCCTCCCGGCGCGGAAGCTCCTAGTCCGAATACCAGTAAGGTACTCATCAGTGCCCCCAGGAACGACAAAACAATTAACGTCCCATAAGGTAGATCAGGGAAAAAAGCAAAGCTCACTGCAACTACAAACATCGCTCCTGCGTTAATGCCCAGCACACCTGTATCCCCTAGCGGGTTGCGCGTGATTCCTTGAATCAGAGAGCCTGCAACCGCCAGCGCAGCCCCAATGACAGCTGCACCGAGCACACGCGGCAATCGAAGTTCATGAATGATCTGATGGGTCGTCAGCGAACGATCATAGTGAAACACTGCTGACCACACCGTGCTTATGGTCAGATCCTTGGCTCCTAAGGAAATGGCAGCGAACATGGCCAAAGCCAATAATACAGCCGAAGCTGTGAACAACAACGCCTGCCGAATCCTGCCCGCTCGGAGCACCGGTCGGGCTATAAAGGCTACTTTAGGAGCGTTCCTCTCTGTCGAAGCTGTATGTTTGTCCATGCTGTCTTTAGACTGCATTCGGTGAGGTCACTCCCTCCATACCTGAAAGCCATTACGACTTTCATTACAATAAACGCCAATGATAATGATTATCAACTTGATTCATAATAGCATGTTTCTATGACATTGCAAGCCAAAAACTGTTCCCCCGTGGGAGGAACAGTTTTTGGATATATCTATGTGAGATCGTTACAGGTATAGTTTCAATTAACCCTCTCTTTAGTACGTAGGCCAACCTGCCGAATCCCATTTCAAATCACTAATCAGAAGCTTTGGATTTCCGCCATCAGTGGCATCATAGGCATGACGCGCAATCACACTGTTGTTATAGACAGATTGTCCGCCTGGTCCCTTCCAGCGGTCATTCCCCGCATCCAATATCGTTCCACCGCCGTCCATCAGACTTTTTCCGCTCTTGTCCACATACGGGCCAGTGATACTGGTCGAGCGACCATAAATGATTTTGTAATTACTGTCTACGCCTTTGCAGCAGTTATCAATGGAAGCAAACAGATAATAATAGCCATTGCGGTATGTAACATGCGGTGCTTCCAAACCACCAGCCGTACGTTTAGCAATAGAATAAATCTGGCCCGTAGGCTTCATCGTATTTTTATCCAGTCGAGTCACTTTCAAGCCCGAATTCCATGAACCGAAGGAAAGCCATGGGTTACCGGAAGCGTCAATGACCAGATTCGGGTCAATGGCATTATAATCGTCAGAATCCGTCGTACGCAGCACTAGTCCATCATCTCTCCAGCTTCCCGCGCCAATGCTCGTTGCTGAAGTTAAGCCAATGGCCGAAGTGCGCGACCCAAACGTAGAAATGGAATAGTAAACCCAGACACGTCCATTGTACTTTTGAGCATCCGGTGCCCATACATCATTAGTCTTTTGCTTAGGTACATACGATTTCCACCAAGATGGTGGCGACAAGAAGATTTGCGGCAATCTGTAAAAATTGCGTCCGTCATCCGATCTTTGAACCTGTATCCCCTGCCCTGTGGAGAAAATATACCATGCATTTCCTTCCTTGGTGATGGACGGATCATGTACTGCCACATCGCCTGTTAACGCCCAATGCTCGGCCGATGTGGACGGCACCACGGACAGCAACAAAGCAGCCGAAGTTACGGCAGCAAATGCTGTTCGGGCGAATTTACCCTGTACTGATTTTTTCCATGCTTTCAACATTCTTTCGCACCTCCGAATTAATATTTTATGATGAAAATCAGGTGATACGCTTATTACATTAGTGTTTACACTTATGAAGTTACCCATATATTAACCTATCAACTTCAATTTTGTAAACGCTTTATTTCAAATAAAAAGAAATTTATAAACTACGCATAACATTGCATATACAAAAAAAAAGAGCCCGTAGGCTCCTTGTCAGATAAGCATATTAAACAAATTCTCATTTTTGTTCAATTCCGTATAGTTAAGCCCCTTGCGATTCATTCGTTCAATTAAAGGAAGATAGTCTTCCTTGTGTAACAATTCAATACCGACCAGCGCCGGGCCATTTTCTTTATCATTCTTTTTCGTATACTCAAACCTAGTAATGTCATCGTCCGGTCCAAGCACTTCCTGAAGAAACTCACGCAGTGCCCCTGCTCTTTGCGGGAAATTCACCATGAAATAATGTTTTAGCCCTTCGTATATCAGGGAGCGTTCCTTAATCTCCTGCATACGATCAATATCGTTATTGCCACCACTGACGATACAGACTACTGTTTTGCCTTGAATCTGCTCACGATACAGATCAAGTGCTGCTACAGGCAGCGAGCCCGCAGGCTCCACAACAATCGCATTTTCATTATACAGCGCCAGAATCGCTGTACATGCCTTGCCCTCCGGTACCTTCACAATATCATCCAAGGTATGTTTACAAATGTCATACGTTAACTGACCCACTCGCTTCACCGCAGCCCCGTCAACAAACTTGTCTATTTGCTCCAGTGTAACGACCTTGTTCAAACGCATCGCTTCCGTCATTGATGCTGCGCCCAGGGGCTCTACGCCGATTACTTTGGTGGTCGGACTCACAGTTTTAACATATGTGCTTACGCCTGCCGCCAAACCGCCGCCGCCAATCGTCACGAACATATAGTCCGCAGGTGTATCCAGACTCTCCATCACTTCCATCGCAATCGTACCATTACCCGCGATAATTTTCGGCTGATCGAACGGATGGATGAAGGTCATTCCCTGCTCGCTACACACCTTCATAGCCTCGTCATAAGCATCGTCAAATGTATCTCCGGTCAAAATAACCTCTACACTGTCTCCGCCAAAGCGACGTACCTGCTTCACCTTCTGATTGGGCGTTGTGCTCGGCATAAATATTTTACCGTGGATGCCGAGCGCGTTACATGAAAAAGCCACGCCTTGTGCATGATTACCCGCACTCGCACACACGATCCCTTTCTCCATCTGCTCAGGAGTCAAGCTGCGGATCATGTTGTAAGCTCCACGGATTTTAAAGGACCGCACAACTTGGAGATCCTCTCGCTTCAGATACACATTACAGTTATATTTGGCCGATAGGACGGCATCCCTCTGTAAAGGTGTACGAACAATCACCTCACGCAGCATATGATGCGCCCGTACAATATCCTCCATGCCAACGGTTGACGCCGTGGCCGGTTCAGTTTTCTGGGTTTCTGTTGGTTCCATAGGTTCTCCACGCTCCGCCTGAATATTTCTGTGTATTTGAAATCTTTCAAACATCATACCACGTTTACCTATAGCTTGTGCAGTTGATAGCCATGAAAATGAGAATGAAAATCATTGAATCCATAAAAAAAGCAGGTCGAGACAATGCCCGACCCGCCTTTCCTGACTCTATACATTTCAGTATTCAATCGACTCATTCAGCACCGTAATGATTACCCTTTTACCCCGCCTGCAGTCATCCCTTCAATAAAGTAACGCTGGAAGAACAGAAACACAACGAGAATCGGCAGAATAGCCAGGACTGATCCGGCAATCAACACATCATAATTGTTGCCATATGGCGTCAGCAGACTGGACAGACCGATTGGCAGTGTCAGCATGTCGTTAGTACGCAATACGATCATCGGCCACAGGAAGTTATTCCAACTGTTCATAGCCTGTAAAATAGCCATTGCCGCAAAGGCAGGTGCCATCAGAGGCATCATAATCCGCACAAAAATACCATACTCTGAACAACCGTCAACTCGTGCAGCATCCATAAAATCCTTGGGTACTCCGCTCAAATATTGACGGAAGAAAAAGATCGGAATCGGTGCAACGACAAACGGCAAAATTACACCCCATACCGTATTGATCAGCTTCATACCGATCATTAGTTTGTAAAGTGGCAGCATGATAATTTCTACCGGGATCATCATCACGACCAGCACCAATGTAAAAATCACATTTTTCAGTCTAAAACGATACATCTCCAGGCCATACCCGACCATTGCGGACAATATCAGACATAACACCGTAAACAAGACGGTAATGACAAGACTATTCCAGTACCATTGAAAATAATCCGTCGTCCCCTGAAAGATGAACGCATAGTTTTTCAAGGACATGATGGCCCACTCCAGCTTGAGATTCAAACCGTAGCGCAGCAGCTCCGTTGATGGCTTGAATGAGGCAAGCGTCACGGCAAATAGCGGAAACAGGGCGAACCCGGCAAATAGAATGAACAGGACAACGAGAAATGCGGATAACGGGCCTTTTTGTTTCTGAGCCATCGCTTAATCCTCCTTCCGAAACATGCCAAAAAATTTGAGCTGGATCAGGTTCAGTACTAATGTGAATACGAGCAATACAATGCCGACTGCCGCTCCAAAGCCCATACTATTCTGTTCCAGACCTTGGCGATAGAGATAGCCAACAATCGTTAACCCAATATCATTCGGGGAGTTATTTCCGTTCCACAACATATAGCTCTCGGTGAACATGGATAACCCGGCATAAATACTAATCGTAAATACGTAGATCGTCACGGGTTTCAGCATAGGAATCGTAATCCGCCAAAATGAATCGAAACGACTGGCTCCATCAATCTGTGCAGCTTCATACAACTCGGGAGGAATGTTCTGGAGTCCCGACATGTAGTACAGCATATTTACGCCTAGCCATCTCCATAAGGCCAGCACGATCAACGCTAAAAAGCCGGTGTTCGCGTTCATTAGCCATTTGTAAGGCTCAAGACCGAATAACCCCAACAGAGAGTTCATCAACGAGCCGTCCAATTCCCCAAACATGAGTCGGAAGATTGTTCCTGCTACCACCACTGAGGTTAGTGCGGGTATAAACATCACGGAGCGAAACAGCCCTCTGCCCGGCATTTTAGGCGAATTCAGCAATACCGCCAGTACCAGTGGCAGAGGAATCAGCACGACCAGTGTAAGCAGCGTGTACAGGACGCTGTTTAATATCGCTTTTCCAAATGTAGGATTCATTAAATCCTTATAATTTTCCAGGCCAACGTAAGTTGTTATCCCCGGCAGAACTTCCTGAAAGCTCATAATGACCGTCGAGATGACCGGATACGCAAAAAACAGTGCAAAGGACAGTAAAAATGGAAGGACAAATACATACGGTGCCGTACGACTGGAATGAATAAATCGGCTCCATTGACTTCTGGTCGGACGCTGAGTTTTTGGCGGCTGACCTGTCGGTACATTAGCGTTCGTATGAACGGGCGTTGCCATGAATCTCACTCCCTTTCCTGTTGGGGTCTATCTCAGTTCATCTGCTAGCTCATGCAGCACCGTGGCTGGATCTTCGCCACTCTGTAGTGTCCGATAAAGTATTTTATTACGTACAGCACTAGCGATGTCAGGCGTTTTCGGTCCGATATGCACCGCATTGATCTCATCTTTGACTTCGATCAGCGTGTCAAAAATATTCGTTCCGAAATACTCCGTAAATTTGTTTTTGGCTTTGGCTTCCGGCATGGTCCACACTTCACTGCGGATGGGATCAAACCCTAGCTGCTTCCAAATCTCCACATTCCCTTGCTTGGACAGCTTGGCAAAGGCTAGAAAACGCATCGCCAAATCCTGGTGCTTTGACTGGTTCGTGACTACCGTTCCGGTCCCGCCCATACCTGCTGAGCGATAGCCGCCTTTTTCCCACGCCGGCATCGGTCTAATGATGATTTTTCCTTTCAAATCAGGCATGTAATCCGTAAAACGTCCCATATACCACATCGGCATCCACACCGAAGCGGCCCCGCCTTTGTTCATAAACCCGTAGTATTCCTCCATATGATGCCCGCCGCCCGGTGCGGGAATAGCGATTTTGTCTTTTATCATCTGTTGGAGAAACTCAAGTGTTTTAATATTGGTTTCGTTATCCAGCGTCAACTCGCCCTTGTCATCCAAAAAATCTGAATTTTGCTGGGAGATCATCGGCCAGTAGCTCCACAGGTCATTGGTCTCCAAGGTTGCCATCGGCTTGCCCGTTTTTGCCAGCACTTGCTTGCCAGCAGCAGCATAGTCTGCCCAGGTAACGATGGAATCCGGGTCTACCCCCGCCTGATCCATAATCTCTTTATTGTAATACATCACTTCGGCTCCAACGTGGAAGTCAATGCCGTAATACTTACCGTCTTTGCCGTAAATCTGTACTCTGGAAGGCACAATGTTATTGATCTCAGGGTCAATCACCGGATTGAGCGGGACCAGTTGCGGTATTCCTTTGAGGAAATTACCAATTTTGTTGACCTCAATATCCGCGATATCCGGCGCTCCCACCCCTGATTGCAACGCAATCGAGAGCTTGCTGTGGTGGTTGTCATAAGGAAATGTATTCGCTTTCAAATTAATCAATTCATCAGGGTGCTGTTGGTTCCATTGGTCAGCCATTTGCAGAAAAAACTTCTCATGCAGTTCATTGAAAGTCCACAATACAAGTTCTGTTCCCGGCCCATCCTTTTCATCGCTCTTGAAAGAACAACCTTGCAGCAGTCCAGCCATCAAAACCACCGCCATAAGCATCAAAGCCATGCTTTTTCTTCGCAGCAGCATATCCTTCCCCCTTCGCATGATGAAATCCTAATTCGTAAATGATTGCGCTTTCTTTTATTATTTAACATCAATACAAATTAGTTTACAACAACATTATTCAAAAAAATTCGTTTTTGTGTAAAACAGATCTCATTGCATTATAGGGGGAAAATGAATTGGATGGGAATATGATGATTTCTGCATAAAAAAAACGACCCAACTTCAATTGAAACTCGGAGTTGGGTCGCGCTATGTTAACTACTCTTGCGAATGTGCTGCTTCGTCTTTCACTTCTTCTCGAAATGATCTAATACTTTGTTTACGACGATTATTTTTTTCTTCGATCTGCTTACGCTCCTCA
Organism: Paenibacillus polymyxa M1; assembly: GCF_000237325.1. Lineage (NCBI taxonomy): Bacteria > Bacillati > Bacillota > Bacilli > Caryophanales > Paenibacillaceae > Paenibacillus > Paenibacillus polymyxa. The sequence goes on along the minus strand of NC_017542.1, from coordinate 973,225 downwards.
TTGCTGATTTCAGAGGAAAATTCGTTTAGGTATCCTTCAGCCTCATGAAGATTCTGCAATGTATTCTGAATATTTTGTTGCAAATGCTCCACATTATCTGCTCGATTATCCGGTTTTGCCATCGGTTTAACGCCTCCTAATCATAGAATCGCTCACTAGAGCGCTAAACCGTAGCTTGATCGTTATCGAGTTATTTTATACATTAAAATGCTTTCCAAACCATTGGCCTGCTGCTTCGGCTTCAGTGCGAGTCAATTGATGACCATTGCGTTCCAAGTAGGCTTCCACCTGCGCTCCGGCCCCCTCCAGCAGGGCTTGCAGCTCCTGAGATTCCGCCGCTGGAACAATCGGGTCATTTTCACCAGAAGACAGAAATACAGGGACACCGTTCAAGTCCGGCAGTTGCAGCCCTCGCAATGGCACCATGGCATGATGGAGAATGGCCCCACGTAGCGCTTTTGCATCATGAAAGAGCATACTGGCCGCTATGTTGGCTCCATTGGAATAGCCCAGAGCCACCACGTTGTTACGGTCAAAATCATATTGCTCTGCAGCTGAATCTACAAATTCGCTTAGTTCTTTGGTACGAAATACGAGATCCTCAATATCGAATACCCCCTCAGCCAAACGGCGAAAGAAGCGCGGCATCCCATTTTCCAATACATTACCTCTCACGCCCAGCACAGACGCTCCCGGTGCTACCATATCAGCCAAGGGTAGCAAATCTTGTTCATTCCCGCCGGTACCATGCAACAGCAAAATAACCGGGGCTTGCGGATCATTTCCTTTACGAAAGACGTGTTTCATATCTATTCCCTCCTCTAATTAACTTTAAATTAAGAATCTTATTTTTTGTATAAATTGATTATAGCCCATTTCACTGCTTTATACAAACATAATTGACCTCGTTCATTTTTTATAAAATGATGTCTTGTTCCATTGACATGTAGTATAGCTGTATTTTACTATGGTGTTAGATATTTAGAATATTATCTAAATATCTAAAGGAGGAAATGTATTTTGAATGATGCCTTCAAAGCTTTGGCTGATCCGACCCGGCGTACAATCTTGCAGCTTTTAAAGGAAAAAAGCATGAGCGCAGGCGAAGTAGCTGAACATTTTCAAATTAGCAAACCCAGCATCTCCCACCATCTCAATATCCTGAAGCAGGCTGGGCTGGTGCTGGATGAACGACAGGGGCAAAACATTATCTACACCCTGCATACAACGGTTGTGGCGGATGTGATCGGTTGGATGTTCAGTATCGCCCACTCCGATACCCCTGACGAAAAAAAATAGGAATCATATTAAGGATGAGGAGGAATCTGAATGAAATTTCGAACACCTTGGAGCTTGACGGATGTTTTGACAACTTTGATTGCCTTATCACCCGCCATAGGCGCTATACTGCTGTACGACCGACTTCCCAATGTTCTAGCCTCGCATATTAACTTTAACAATACAGCAGACGGGTATACGAGCAAAAGTGGTTCTATTATCATGCTCGTGTTGTTGGGCCTAGTCCCGCTGGTCATTCGATTGGCACGCCACATGGACCCCAACAGAGCTAATTATGAGAAATTTTCAAAAGCCTATGAAGTTACGCGTGCAGGTGTTTCTGTAGTTCTCGCTGTAGCTGGATGGGGAATGCTGCTGTATAACCTGAATATACGACTGCAAATGAATGCTATAATTTTAGGGTTAATAGGCCTGATGCTGATGGTGATGGGGAATTATATGACTCAGGTACAGCCGAACTATACGTTCGGTATCCGCACGCCGTGGACTCTGTCTAATCCCGAGGTATGGCGTAAAACGCACCGTTTCGGGGGGCCTATGATGATGCTTGGCGGTGCTTCAGCGTTGGTGGCGGCATGGGTCGGTGGAATGGCGGGAGTAGTCATTTTCCTAACCGTACTGATCATATCCGTTATCTCTCCTGTACTCTATTCTTACTTGTTGTATCGTAAGCTAAACAAGTAAATAGACAAAGCCACACCTGAACCTAATAAAGGAACCTCCCAAACCGCGATAAAAGCAGAATGGGAGGTTCTTTATACATCTACATATTCAATTAAAACAACAGCTTATCGGGATGGGTGCCTACACGCTCATCCAGATGAAGACCATTGATTCGGTCAATATCCTCAGTCGTCAGTTCAAAATCGAACAAATCGGCATTTTCGCGGATACGATGCGCGGTAACCGATTTGGGAATCGTCACAATCCCCCGATCCAGATGCCAACGCAAAATAACCTGAGAAGTCGTTTTGCCGTATTTAGCAGCAATCTCAACAATGTCTGCCTGCTCCGTCAGTTTCCCCTTCATCAGAGGACTCCATGATTCAAGCTGGATCTGGTGCTCCCGGCAGTATTGATGCAGCTCTTGCTGTGTCAGACGCGGGTGAAGCTCTACCTGATTAATAACAGGCACAATATTGCTGTCTTTTAGGAGGTCTTCGAGATGGTGAATTTGGAAGTTGCTTACTCCAATTGCGCGTACGCTTCCTTCTTCATACAGCCGTTCGAACGCCTTCCAAGTTTCCTTGTACTTGTCCTTGCCAGGCCAATGGATAAGGTACAGATCAATGATATCCAGGCCCAACCGTTTGCGGCTTTCCTCGAAGGCACGCAGTGTTGAATCGTAGCCTTGATCTTGATTCCATAGTTTAGTGGTCACAAACAGATTTTCTCTAGCCGCTCCACTGTCACGAATGGCTTGTCCGACCAGTTCCTCATTGCCGTAGATCGCCGCGGTATCAATGTGACGGTAACCGACCTCAATCGCTGTTTTGACTGCTTCGTAAACCTCATTACCTTCCGCCTTGTACGTACCAAAACCAAGCCAAGGCATCTGAACTCCGTTATTTAGTAAAGCTGTATCCGCAATGTTCCCCATGTCTATCTCCTCCTATTCTTAGTTATATATTATCCAACAGGATAATTACAGTTTAGTCGCATCCTGAAAAGCATTCACTTCAAGCGGAGCAGCCAACAGTTCTTTCGCTGCAGCAACAAATGCCTGGAAATGGGCAGAATTGTTATGGAAATCTACAGCAGCAGCATCCTTCCACACTTCCACCATCGTAAATGCGTTGGGATCATTCAGATCCTGCATTAACGTATAGCGGACATTGCCCTCTTCAGCTTGTGATGCGCTGATCAACCCTTGGGTTTGTTGCAGAAATGTTTCTCTTTTTTCTGGTAAAACTTTCATATCGGCATGAATAATAATCATAATATTTTCCTCCTCGCATTATGTAACTATTTCTATTATAGACCATTCTTTCGATAGATTAAAAGTGCGGCCGTTTCTGAAATACAGTAAAATGAATCGTATTGGGGAGTTGATCGACTGATCAACTGCTCCTATATTTTGTTTAGTGGCGGTGAAGGCATGTGCGTTTTCAGACAAAATTAATGGTATTCATATCCCTTCTAGTGCTAGTCGTTACCGGACTGTTGGGATTATCCTTGCGCTATATGATTACCTCCGCCTTGTATGAAGAGATTGGGAAAAGGGCGCTGACCGTAGCCAATACGCTTGCGGTAGATGCACAGGTCAGGGATGCTCTAGAACAGACCGATACAACGCAACTACGTGCGCGGATCAACGAGGCAGTGAAGCCCGTTCAAGCCAGCAGCGGGGCTGATTTTATTACAATTGCAGATCGTCATCTCATTCGTCAATGGCATGTTAACCCGGAACGCATCGGACAGCCTATGATGGACCCGCTGAATACTAAGGTGCTGCAAGGGCAGTCCTTTATTACGGAATCCACCGGCTCTCTCGGACCGTCACTGCGAGCCAAAACCGCAGTCTATAATGAACAAGGCCAAGCTATCGGACTCGTTTCTGTAGGTTTTCTGATGACAGATGTGGCGCAAAATATTCGTACATACACATATACATGGCTATGGTTCATGATAGGCGCGCTGATGATCGGCATATTAGGAAGTTTAGTTATAGCACGACGGGTACGGCGCGAACTGCATGGGCTGGAGCCAGTAGAGATTGGACGGTTGTATCAGGAAAAGCAAGCCATTCTCGAATCCATAGGCGAAGGGATTATCGCGGTTAATAGCAGTGGACAAGTCACACTTGCCAATCCACAAGCCGTCCGTTTGCTGGGCCTTCCCCCGGAAACTAGCCTCTATGGATGCGAGCTTCGTCACTTGGCGGACGCTGCAGATCAACTAGCAGATGTACTTGCTACAGATTTTATCGAGAAGAATCCAAGCATGAAGCCCGATCAGGAACAGAACGTATTCAATGAAGAAATTGAGATCCAACAACGAGTCGTAGTCGTCAGCCGTGTGCCGATCAAGGATCGATTTGGACGAATACTGGGCACGGTTGCCAGTCTGCGCGACAAAACAGAGCTGCTTCGCATGACGCGGCAGTTGACGGAGGTCAAGGATTATGCGGATGTGCTGCGATCACAAACACATGAATATACCAATCGGCTATATCTCATATCCGGTCTGATTCAGTTGGAGTGTTATGACGAAGCAGTGGACTTTATTACTCAGGAATCGGAGGAGTATCGTGTACATCGTTCTGTTTCCTCTTCTCTTTCACCTGATTCAATCATCGCCAGCCTGCTGATCAGCAAGAAAAAACAGGCGTTGGAAAAAGGGATTGTACTCCATTCATATATTAAAGGAGCATTTTCAACTCCGTCTCCTACGTTGGAGTGGTCGCTTCTTGCTGCCATTGCCGGAAACCTGCTGGACAATGCTATGGAAGCAGTTGCGATAGGCTCTATACCTGACAGACAGGTCTGGTTCCGGCTGGAAGAAATGACTGAAGCCATCATCGTCGAAGTTGCAGATAATGGATCGGGTATTTCAGAGGATATCCAGGAAAAACTGTTCGTTAAGGGAGCATCAACCAAAGCAGAGGCAGGACACGGATATGGCCTCGCTCTCGTGCAGGAGTACACCGAACGAATGAGTGGCTCCATAAAAGCACATGAACGGCCTGGTGGTGGTAGCATTTTTGAAGTATACATTCCTTTAAATAGGACGGACACGAGGATCAATAATGCAAAAGGAGGTTACGTCCATGAATGAGCGGGTTTTATCGGACATTGAGGTTCTTATTATTGAAGATGATCCGCGAATTGCGGAGATTAACCGACGATTTATTGAAAAGGTGGACGGGTTCACTGTATGTGCAATAGCAACGAACGAATTTGAGGCAAAGCTCCAACTAGATGTTCTGCGTCCGTCTTTAGCCGTGCTGGATGTTTATTTTCCCGATACGAATGGTCTAACCCTGCTATCGTTCATCAAGCAACACTATCCGGGTACAGATGTCATTATGCTGACTGCCGCCAAAGAAGCTGAAACTGTGGTACAAGCGGTTCGCGCAGGCGTATTTGATTTTATCGTAAAGCCGCTCGTATTCGAAAGATTGCGAGCGACCTTAGAGGAATATGCCCGTTTTCGGCGCCAGGTCACAACATGGCAAGAGGAACAATCTACGGTGGAGCAATCGGAAATTGACCGTCTGCTACAAAGCGCGGGCACGGGTCGGATGACGGGTAACGGAGTCGGAGAGCTATGGGCCAAAGGCATTGATAAAGTCACTTGCGAAAAGGTGCTTGATCTCCTGAATCGACAAGGTGAGGTTACTACGGGTACAGTGGGAATTGAGCTAGGTATGAGCCGATCTACCGCCAGAAGGTATCTGGAATATTTAGTTGAAAGTGGCGATGCGCACCATGATCAGGTATACGGAACCGTCGGCAGACCGGAGCGTATCTATCGCAGACGGCAGGAAAATGCATAAACCACCAATTCTGCCGTTCGGTCCTTCCTTCCTCTCTCCTCGGTTGTGATTTTAATAAACTTAATTCGCTTAATAGGCTAAAATGGTTTAAATGATCACATTATTTACGTCCCCCTTCCCGGTTGCTAGAATGATCAACAGTTAGTTAATTGATAATGATTATCAGTTTCTCTGGTAAGCATATTTGGAACGGGGGACAATACATGGCAACACCAAAACAGCCACTACCACTACGCACAGGCATGCTGCTTGCAGCGATTCTGGTACTACTGACAGCCGTTATGGCGGGATGTGGAGGCCAATCACAAAATAATAATGCAGCAGCACCTCAAACCACAGGCGACACTCGAACGATCAAACATGAGATGGGAGAAACCAAAGTTACAGGCAAACCTAAAAGAATCGTAACGTTGGAATTCTCTTTTGTCGATGCCGCTACCCAACTGGGTGTGATGCCTGTCGGCATAGCTCAGGAAAATGAGGATGATATCGATGGTCTGCTTGGTAAAAAAATCGACTTTACACCTGTCGGCACACGCAAACAGCCGAACCTGGAAACGATCAGCTCCTTGAAACCCGATTTGATTATTGCTGATCTAAACCGTCATAAGAGCATATACGAAGAACTAAGTGAGATTGCTCCTACCATTGTTCTTAAGAGCCGCAATTCCTCTTATGAACAAAACCTGGCATCCTTCGGCGTTATCGCTGACGCGTTGGGTGAGAAGGAAAAGGGTGAGCAAATTCTCGCAGCACATAAAGCTACCATGGCAAAGCTGAAAGAAGGCATCCAAGCTGGTGAGTCACGCAGCGTATTGCTTGGGGTATTCCGTTCGGATTCACTATCGGCTCACGGCGCTTCATCTTTTGATGGACAACTGCTGGAGCAAGCAGGCATCCACAATGCGCTTCAAAATACAAGCGAGCCTACAGTCAAGCTGACACTGGAGCAGATTGCACAAGCTGATCCAGATGTGATCTTCTTGGTGGAAGCCGATGAGAAGCTGCTTGCGGAATGGAAGCAAAATCCGTTATGGCAAAACATTACGGCCGTGAAAAAAGGGGAAGTTTACGAAGTAAACCGGGCACTGTGGACCCGGTACCGTGGACTCGGCTCTGCCGAGAAAATACTGGAGCAAGCGATTTCGCTTCTGTATCCCGCGCAAAATAAAGGAGACGGCTCCCGTTGATCGGACAAGCCTTACGCGACCGGCTAAATAAGCCGGTCGTCTTTGCACTTCTATTCGCGCTGCTGGCTGGACTGCTGCTGAGCGTGGCAATTGGCCCAGTCAGGATGGACATCCCCACCATGCTGACTGCGCTGTTCACCGAGCATCCGTCCAAGGATCAGCTCATTATCTTGACGATACGCCTACCACGTGCCGTCATTGGCCTGATCGTCGGCGCCGGGCTGGCCGTGGCCGGAGCGCTAATGCAGGCCATCACACGCAATCCGCTGGCTTCGCCGCAGGTTTTTGGAGTCAGCTCTGGCGCTTCGCTGGCTGTCGTCCTGTCGGTCGTGCTGCTGCCGAATATCGGGTCGTCCGGCAGCATTTATTTTGCTTTTGCTGGAGCGATCGCAGGCGGCTCCTTCGTATACGCACTGGCCGGAACGGCGGGCATGACGCCAGTCAAGTTGGCCCTTGCCGGGATGGCAGTGCATCTGCTGCTGGCCTCTGTCACTCAGGGACTGCTCGTGTTTAACGAGCAAATATCCGATGTACTGTATTGGCTCGCCGGAGCCATCGACGGGTCCACTTGGGCCGATACGCGTCTGGTGCTGCCCTGGTTCGCCGTCGGTATGATCCTTGCACTGGCACTGGCCCCCTCGCTATCTGTGCTTAGCCTCGGTACAGAGGTCGCACAGGGACTGGGGCAAAATGTACGTCTTGTCCGCTTACTGGCCTCAGCCTCAGTTATTATGCTGGCAGGCTCTGCTGTAGCAGTAGCCGGGTCTATCGGCTTTGTGGGCCTGATGGTGCCGAATATCATCAAGGTGTTTACAGGCGATAATTACAAACGGGTCATCCCCCTGTCTGCAATCTGCGGAGCTCTGCTGCTGACATATGCAGACGTGCTTGGACGATTTATTGCCTTTCCTTATGAATCGCCCGTTGGTATCGTAACCGCGCTGGTGGGCGCGCCCTTCTTTTTATATCTGGCGCACAAGAACGGGAGGGCTTCACGATGAAAAAGCTGTGGATTTTACTCGTGTTAATGCTGGGTGTTTCCTTTGTAGCTATCGGCGTGGGTAGCACCTACATTACACCCGCTGAGCTGATCGCCGCTCTGACTGACCGAAATGCCTCTTCCTGGTTCATCGTTCACCATTACCGACTGCCTCGTGGCCTGCTGGCCATCATGGCCGGTGCTGGCCTTGCAGTAGCTGGCGTGCTGCTGCAAGGTATGATCCGCAACCCACTGGCTTCGCCGGATGTGGTGGGTGTATCCAAGGGAGCCGGCTTTGCTGCGGTTCTCGTCATCGTGCTGCTCCCCTCATCCCCCGTGGCGCTATTGCCTGTAGCTGCCTTTGTCGGTGCCGGATTAGCTGCACTACTGCTCGTACAGCTTTCGATGAAGGGGGGCATGCGTCCTAACATGCTAGCCTTAACCGGGCTGGCGGTAGGTGCTATTTTTCAGGCTGCAACCGATTATATTCTGGTCAAATATCCACTTGAAGCCAGCGATACGCTGACTTGGCTAGCTGGAAGTCTGTGGGGCAAAGGCTGGGATGAAGTATATGGACTTTTGCCATGGTTAATTGTATTGCTGCCTCTAGCCTATACGCTACAGCGCAAGCTGGATATTATGAGTCTGGATGAGGAAAGCTCCGCTGGCTTGGGACTTAGCGTGAAGCGTATGCGCACAGGATTGCTGGCCGTATCCGTGGCCTTAGCTGCTTCCTGTGTCGCTGCCATCGGCTCCATCGGTTTTATAGGACTGCTGGCACCACATCTGGCGCGGCGTTTGTTTGGCAATCGCCACCGCTATCTATTGCCCGGCGCAGCCATGATCGGTGCCCTGATTCTCGTCCTTGCCGATGCGCTCGGACGGGGGCTGAAGCCGCCGCTCGAAATTCCTGCTGGCATCGTGACAGCCGTGATTGGCGCGCCCTATTTCCTGTATCTCTTGCTACGGGAACGCAAGCAAAAAAGCAGCGGATAAAGGACAAGTTCTCCATTACAGCTAAATGCTGCACGATAACGTAGCGTTTAGCTGCATTACCTCCCAACCTGTACACCGATCTCAGATAACATAAAAAAGGAGAGTCAGCCTGTATATAACACAGGCTGACTCTCCTCACCCCTCAACACTTACGCTGGATAGGGTACTTCTGTTCCATTCAAAATGAGGTGCATCCGAATTTCCGCTTTTAAGGAGTCGGATACTGCACAATATTTTTCCTTACCCATCTGAATCGCTTTCCATACACGGTAGTCTGGAATATCTCCGTCCACGTGGAATGTCAGATCAATCGCTGTAAATCCCGTTGGCATTTGTTCCTTGCGCGTACCTTCTGCATCAATATCAATTCGCTGAATGTCCGACAAAAAACGATCCAAAATCATCGTAATATCAATACCGATACATCCCGCCAGACCCGCAAGCAGCAGTTCCATCGGTGTCATCCCTTTACCATCACCGCCATAAGCCGCCGTAGCATCCATCCCTACGGAATAACCGGATGGTCCTTCCGATGTAAACGCGCGTTTGCCGTGCCAAGTTGTAGATACTTTCATGTTCAATTGCCTTCTTTCCATCTTAGTAATCTATGATTTATTCTCGATCTAACTTAAAATTCGCTGATTTGACGCAAAAATTTTTGTGTCCTCTCATGCTGGGGAGCATCAAAAAATGCCTGTGGCGCAGCCTCCTCCACAATGATTCCGTCTGCCATAAATACAACCTTGTCCGCCACCTCGCGGGCAAATTTCATCTCATGAGTCACGACGACCATTGTCATTCCGTCTTGAGCCAACTCTCGCATAACCCCTAACACTTCACCCACCAGTTCGGGATCAAGCGCCGATGTCGGCTCGTCGAACAGCATAATCGCCGGGTCCATCGCCAGTGCACGTGCAATAGCTACCCGTTGCTGCTGTCCACCCGACAGACGAGATGGGTGTACATCCTGCTTATCCAGTAATCCCACCCGCTTCAGTAGCTGTTGTCCGATAGACATAGCCTTATCGCGCGGCATTTTCTTTACTGTCAGCAGTCCTTCAATGACATTGCCGATTGCTGTTTTATGCGGATACAAATTGAATTGCTGGAACACCATCCCCGTCTGCTTGCGAATATCACGAATGGCCGCTTGGCGGGCACGAACAGGAGATGTAGCATCAACCTCAATCCCGTTCACCTCAAACTTGCCGGAAGACAGCTCTTCCAGACCGTTCAGACAGCGCAGCAAGGTACTTTTACCAGAGCCGCTGGGACCGAGCAATACGACGATTTCACGAGCGGCAACCTGAAAATCTATGCTTTTCAGAACCTCTACCTGTCCGAATCGTTTACCTAATCCGTTTGTTGTTATCATCATCTATCATCTCCACCTTAATAAGCTCGAGCCAGACGCTTTTCCACCCGCTCCAGTATAGCGGAGAATCCAATACTCATAATCCAGTACATCAGGGCAATTTCGAGCAGAAACGGCATGTAGAGCAAATACTGCGCCTGTAAAAGCTGTGCCTGCCGCATCAATTCACTGACCCCGATAACTGACACCAGCGACGTTTCTTTAAGCATACCCACGAACGTATTCCCCATCGGTGCAATTGCAATGCGTACCGCCTGCGGAAGAATGATACGCCACATCGTTTGACCAGGCGACATTCCCGTAGCATAAGCGGCCTCGGTCTGTCCCTGCGGTACGGCTAAAATAGCTCCACGGAACGTCTCTGATAAGTACGCCCCTGTATTAATACTGAGCGCGAGACAAGCAGCCGTTAACGATCCAAATGATATTCCGTAATCATCCAGACCATAATAAATGACCGCAATCTGCACCAAAACCGGCGTTCCCCGGATGATTGATACATACATGCGAGCCAGCCACCGAACAGGTCGATTCCCCTTCAAGCGCGCTACTGCAACAATCAAACCAATGATTAGACCAAACAGCATAGAAACAATCGTTATATACAGCGTATAATAAGCACCCTTCAATAAAAAAGGCACGTTCTCCCACATTAATTCGAGCATCGGTTATATTCCCTTCTTTCAGACGAGTGGCCCCATGTCAGCATAAAAGCCAAGACTGGAGCCAGACGCCTGTAACAGGCTTACGTTATTCTTTTGGCTCCTCGCCAAACCATTTTTTAAAAATTGTTTTGTAAGTGCCGTCTTCCTTCATTTCCTTTAGAGCCTTGTTCAAGGCTGCCTTCAGCTCAGGAGTTTTCTGGTTAATAGCTACAGCCGCCTGATCCGATTTAATCGGCTCGCCTACAGCTTTAATTTGAAATCCGTTTTTGTCGATAATGGGCTTAAGAGCATACAGATTGTTAATGGTTGCATCAATACGACCAGAGTTTAGATCCTTCAATGAAGTAATGACATCATCATATGTTTTGATCTCAAAATCGCCTACCTTTGGCAGCACTTCGTTGCGCAGATAAGACTCATCATTTGTTCCCAAGCCGACACCAATCGTTTTGCCTTTAAAGTCTTCCAACGTCGTAATGTCATTGGTTTTACTGTTCACGATAATATTCACATTATTGGTGATATAGGGATCTGTGAAGTCAATGGCCTTCTTACGATCCTCTGTAATCGCCACCTGGCTAACCACTGCATCGAATTTTTTCTTTTGCAAACTTGGAATCAGTCCCGAAAATTCTTGTGCCGTGAACTCCGCTTTTACTCCAATCCGTTTCGCTAATTCTTTGGCAATATCCACATCAAACCCGTCCAACTCCTTGTTGTCGTTCAAGAAATTGTACGGCGGGTAAGTACCCATCATGCCTACCTTCATTACATCGGCCTTCTTGATGGCTTCGAGCTGATTGGCGGCTGCCTCGTTACTGCTGCCTGCTCCATTGCTAGTATTCGAAGCTTCTGGCTTTGTACCGCAAGCGCTCAGCACAAGGCTAAACAATGCCAGAGCCATGAGTGTAGTCACCAAGAATCCTTTTTTACGTGTTTTCATGTATCGTTCTCTCCTGTCTAGATGTAAATGTTTAAGTTTGTATGTGTAATTGGGCTATACTATTTGTTGCCCACTACTCATTCATGCGATGTTGACCGTCTAGCTTTGGCCTAATAGTCCGTAAAATTCAAAATTAGCAGCCTCTTCTGCCAATCTTGTAGCGGATACCTGCTTGATGTGGTCATGTGTTCCCTCTGAACCGAATAGCCAGCGTATAATGACACCTTCAATCATGCTCATGAGTAGTGCTGCCCTCAATTCGACATCTAATTCGGCAGGCAACATGTTCAGCTCGATCGCTCGCTCCATATTGCGTCGGAATGCAAGCTCCATCGCAGTCCTTGTTTCACGGATGCTCTGCCTCACTGGTTCATCGACACCACTGCCGATCAGCAGCAAACCCATCAGATAACGGTTCTCCAATGCAAAATGAAATAGCCGAACAAACAGCGCTTCCGATGCCTTAACCATATCAGCCAGTGTTCCCGCATCACGGCGATACCCCTGCCCGATCGCTGACAAAAGCTGTTCACGACCTGTAGCGATAATCTCCAGCGCCAAGGCCTCTTTACTTTTAAAATGCCAATAAAATGTGCCTTGAGCTACTCCTGCCTCCACCACGATATCTGAAATCTTCGTTTGGTGATAACCCTGCTCAGCGAACCGCTTTAACGCAATGTGAAGAAGCTGTGTTCTGCGGTCTGTTTCTTCTCCCCCGTGGTCAACAGGTGAGTCATTCGAAAGGGTTTTGGGCTGCTTCGCCTTGCGTGGCTGCATGGGTTTCCTCCTCCCGATTGATCAGTCAGTCAGTTTTGTATTTTTAATCCTATAGGATAAGTATACTTTTGTCAAACGAAAAAAGAGGACCTCCAAAGAGGTCCTCTGTATCCTATATATTGCTGTTATAGCAATGCTTTTGCCGCAATGTCTGTACGGTTTTGCTTGCCTTCAAAGGTAATATGAGCAGCCTGTTCGTAAGCTTTGTCCCGTGCCTCGGCAATGTCACGTCCCAAACCAACCACGCCTAACACGCGTCCGCCGTTCGTTACCCACTCACCCTGTTCGTTGATGCCTGTTCCGGCATGGAAGACGATAGCTTCGTTTGCCTGGTCCAGTCCGTGGATAGGTACTCCTTTGGCGTAAGCTGCAGGATAACCTCCGGATGCCAGTACCACACACACCGCAGCTTCATCCTTCCACTCGATCTCTACCTGATCCAGCGTGCCGTTCACAGCAGCGAGAAAAATATCGAGCAAATCGGATTGTAGTCGAGGCAATACGACTTGTGTTTCTGGATCACCAAAACGTGCATTAAACTCAATGGTCTTCGGCTTGCCGTCCGGCGAAATCATCAGTCCAGCAAATAAAACACCACGGAACGGGCGTCCTTCAGCAACCATAGCCTTGGCCGTCGGCTTAATAATCGTCTCAATGGCTTCCTCAATAATGGAATTGGCTATGTGAGGCAGCGGGGAATATGTTCCCATGCCACCTGTGTTCGGTCCTTTGTCACCATCAAAAACCGGCTTGTGATCTTGCGCCGCTGCCATCGGCCGTACCGTTTCACCGTCAACAAAGGAAAGAATCGACATTTCCTGTCCAGCGAGGAACTCCTCGATCACGACCTGTGCGCCCGCTTCTCCAAATACCTTTGCCACCATAATATCGGACAGCGCCTTTTCCGCTTCCTCCATCGAGTAAGCGACTGTCACGCCTTTGCCTGCTGCCAGTCCGTCGGCCTTAATGACCACCGGAATAGGCTGTTCCTTTAAGTAGGCATGTGCTTCCTCATAGGTATAAAATTTGCGATAGGTTGCTGTCGGAATTTGATATTTATGCAGCAAATCTTTCATAAAGATTTTGCTACCTTCAATTTCCGCTGCATTTTTACGCGGTCCGAATACTGGGATGCCTTTGGCTTCAAAGGCATCCACAATGCCGTCTGCCAGCGGATCATCGGGGCCTACCACGACCAGTCCGACTTTTTTGGATTCCGCCAGTTCTGTCAGCGCGTCAAACTCACTCACCGGAATCGGCACACACTCCGCTAATTGTCCAATACCAGCATTACCTGGCGCACAATAGATTTGTCCGGCCTTGGGGCTTTTCTTCAGCGCCCACACAATTGCATGTTCGCGACCGCCCCCTCCGATAACCAAAATATCCATTCAGGTGATTCCTCCCGCTCCCAGTATGATCGTTCAGGTGTGCTGCATCCACAACTCACGCAACTTAGTGCTTGAAATGACGTACGCCCGTAAAGACCATAGCAATGCCATATTCGTTAGCAACCTTGATGGATTCTTCGTCTTTGATAGAGCCACCCGGCTGAATGACTGCCGTGATACCTGCTTTAGCTGCCAACTCCAGCGTATCGCCCATCGGGAAATATGCATCCGATGCCAGTACGGCACCTTTTGCTTTGTCACCGGCCTGCTCGATTGCAATCTTGGCTGCTCCGACACGGTTCATTTGTCCTGCGCCTACGCCAACGGTCATATTATCTGCCGCCAATACAATGGCGTTGGATTTCACATGCTTAACCACTTTCCAGCTAAACAAAAGTTGTTTCAGTTCCTCCTCGGATGGCGCACGCTCTGTTACAACCGTAAGTGCATCCGGGTCTACAGCATGAACGTCATTTTGCTGAACAACCATGCCACCTTCAATGGAAGTCACGACGAAACGGCTCTTCGCCTCAGACGGGGAAAGCTCACCCAGATCAAGCAAACGGATATTTTTCTTTTTCGTTAAAATCTCCAATGCTTCTTTCGTGAAGCCCGGTGCCAATATAATTTCCAGAAAGATTTCACTCAGCTTGTTCGCTGTATCACCATCAATAATCCGGTTAGCCGCGACGATGCCGCCAAAAATCGAAGTTGGATCTGCTGCGTAAGCTTTGCTGTACGCTTCATAAATACTGCCGCCAATTCCCACACCGCAAGGATTCATATGCTTAACTGCAACTACTGTAGGCTCGCTGAATTCTTTGACGATTTGCAGGGCTGCATTAGCATCATTGATATTATTGTAAGACAACTCTTTACCGTGAAGTTGCTTTGCTGTTGTCAGTGTACCCTTGACCGCCAATGGCTCACGGTAAAACGCAGCCTGTTGATGAGGATTTTCGCCATAACGCAAATCCTGAATTTTTTCATAGGTTACAGTGTAACGCTCAGGCAGCGGATCACCTGTCACATTCGACAAATAATCGGAAATCAAAGCGTCGTATGACGCCGTATGACGGAACACTTTTGCAGCCAAACGCTTACGAGTATTCAGCTCCGTGTCGCCATCCTTACGTATTTCCTCCAGTACAGTGCTATAGTCATCAGCATCAACCACTACACTGACAAAAGCATGGTTTTTTGCCGCAGAACGAAGCATCGTTGGACCGCCGATGTCGATATTTTCAATCGCGTCCTCATAGGTTACACCGGGTTTGGCGATCGTTTCCGCAAAAGGATACAGGTTCACAACGACCAGATCGATATAATCCAATCCAAGCTCCTTCATTTGACGCTGATGCTCTTCATTATCCCGAACAGCCAGCAAACCGCTGTGTACCGCAGGGTGGAGTGTTTTAACACGTCCATCCATAATTTCTGGAAATCCCGTTACCTCTGAAATACCGATGACAGGAATACCCTCCTTCGACAGCAAGCTGCTCGTTCCCCCTGTCGAAACGATCTCCACACCCAATTTGGACAACTCACGGCAAAACTCTACGATTCCCCGTTTATCTGATACGCTGACGAGCGCTCTTTTAATACTCACCCTGTCTCCTCCTTTAGCTCTTTCAGAATTTTGCAAATTTCTCTTCTATCAATTTATTTCCCGAGAAATATCGGAAAATGCCTGTACAGTATCCTTGTTAGGACAATGATATGACAAATTACAGTTATCTTTAGAGAAGTGAGTTCACCTTGCGGCCATTCAATTGGATTTTGCCTTGGGCCAGTCTGCCAACTACCTCAGGATATAGCTGACGTTCCACGGATTGAATGGCTACGGATAAGGATTCCGCTGTATCATGATCGTGAACCTCCACGACACGTTGGGCAATAATCGCCCCAGTATCCATCCCCCCGTCCACAAAATGGACGGTGACCCCACTTACCTTGACCCCATAGGCTAATGCCTGTCCAATAGCATCTTTCCCTGGAAATGCCGGAAGCAGCGACGGATGAATATTAATGATTTTCCCAGCGTACGCATCAACCATGACACTAGATAGCAAACGCATATAGCCTGCTAACACGATGAGATCAATCGATTTCTGCTCCAGCAAAGCCACTAATTCACGCTCATAGTCTTCTCGGGCAGGATAATCTTTAGGACGAAAAGTATGACAGGCAATTCCAGCTTTCTGTGCTCTAGCTACAGCAGGAGCCCCAGGCTTGTCACAGATGAGCAGTTCTACCGAGGCGCCGCCCAGTTCACCCCGCGCGGCCGCATCCACCAAAGACTGAAAGTTCGTCCCTTCGCCTGATGCAAAAACAGCAATCCGGTACTCGTTCATTACACCTCGGCTCCTGTAAAGGTCACGATAGAGCTGCCTTCCGTTACTTTTCCGATCACATACGCAGCTTCACCCTGTTCCTTCATAACTTCCAGTGCGGTCTGTGCGTGCTCTGCACCGACAACGATCACCATTCCAATCCCCATATTGAAAGTCGTGAACATGTCTTTGTTGGAGATTTCGCCTTTTTCCTGCATGAGCTGGAAGATCGGAAGAATCGGCCAAGTGCCGTATTGTATATCCACATTGACGTGATCCGGTAACACTCTAGGGATATTTTCAATAAAACCGCCACCAGTGATATGCGCCATGCCTTTTACTTTTACCTTATCCAGCAATGCCAACACAGATTTCACATAAATTTTCGTAGGCTCCAGCAGTACATCGCCCAGTTTGCCGTTCAAGCCTTCGATTTCATCATGCAAATCATAACCTTGCTGTTCCAATAACAGCTTGCGAACTAGGGAGAAACCATTACTGTGAACGCCACTGGAAGCTAGTCCGATTACGGTATCTCCAGGAGCAATGGAACTGCCGTTAATGATTTTGCTTTTATCTACAATCCCTACCGTGAATCCGGCAATATCATATTCGCCCTCGCTGTACATCCCCGGCATTTCTGCGGTTTCACCGCCGACCAATGCACAACCTGACTGGTAACAGCCCTCGGCAATACCGGCGACAATCGCTTCGATTTTCTCAGGTATAACCTTGTCACAGGCGAGATAATCGAGAAAAAAGAGTGGCTCCGCGCCCCCTACGACAATGTCGTTTACGCACATCGCAACTGCATCAATGCCGATGGTGTCATGACGATCCATTGCGAAGGCAAGCTTCAGCTTCGTGCCGACACCGTCAGTACCAGACACAAGTACAGGCTCCTCGTACTTATCTTTATTCAGACCGAACAATGCACCGAATCCGCCCAAGTCCGTGAGCACTTCCGGACGGAAGGTACGTTTAACGTGCTTTTTCATCCGTTCTACTGCTTCATTACCAGCAGCGATATCTACCCCTGCGTTTTTGTATGCTTCGGACATTCATGAACACTCCTTCAAATGATTGACCCTCCTAAGTCCTCCCTAGCAGGGAGGATTCCATGGGGCTGCTCCCCCTGGACCCCTCAAGAGTCGGTCAGATGCGTAGGATTGGGTGCTGCTTGGTGGTGGTTCGTGCTGTGAGTCGCGTGTTTTCCTTTGAGAGTTGCGGGTCTTCCCGCAATTCACAAGGACACGCTTTGATGCGTGGCCGCCTTTGGTAGTGGCGGCGGCAGGGGCACGTCCCGGGCTGTTTGCTTTGCAAAGTCGGGGACGTGCCGGTCAAAGAAGTGAGCAGCACCAACGGGCGGCTTACTTCTTTGACCCTTAAGGCAGGCAGCTGCGCCCTGCCTGTTAAAAACTCATGGCATGAAATAGTTATGCCATGAGTTTTTAACGGCCTTACCTATCCTCTTCCCTGTGGGAACAGAAGAGGTACAGGCACTGCTGCAAAATGCTGCACACCTGAGGAACGCAACGGGTGGAAGGATTCTGGAGAAGCGAAGCGTTCGCCTTTGCCGCTGGATTCCAACCCTGTAAGGGGTTAATCCAATCCTGGAATCTAGCGGCAACAGCGATCGTAAGAACCTTCCACACGCGGAGTGGCCCCCTCAGAACCACCATCCCCATGCACCTCTGTACCTCTTTTGTTCCCTATACTAGCAACTACACCCGAACTTTTCTTCGCCTTTGAAATCTACCTGTGTCGGATAATCGTTATCGAAACAAGCCAGGCACAAACCGCCCTTGTAATCCTGTTCGTTATGCCCGCCTACTGCGGCAATCAACCCTTCGGCGCTCATAAAGAAGAGCGAATCAGCGTTAATCTCTTGCCGAATTTCCTCTACGGTTTTGGACGAAGCGATCAGCTCCCGACGGTCCGGCGTGTCGATACCGTAGAAGCACGGGTTTTTGAAAGGCGGCGAGGTAATACGTACATGTACTTCCAGTGCGCCCGCATCTCGCAGCATATTTACGATTCGACGAGACGTGGTGCCACGAACGATAGAGTCGTCGATCATAATGACCCGTTTACCTTCAACCACACGGCGTACGGCGCTCAGCTTCATTTTCACACCCTGCTCGCGCAGCTCCTGACTCGGTTGAATGAAGGTACGACCGGTATATTTATTTTTAATCATGCCCAGCTCATAAGGAATACCTGTTTGCTCTGCATAGCCAATCGCAGCCGATATGCTGGAATCCGGTACACCGGTCACCAAATCAGCATCGACAAAAGCCTCCAGCGCCAGTTGGCTGCCCATCCGTTTGCGTGCAGCATGAAGATTAGCTCCGTTCAAATCACTGTCAGGACGAGCAAAATAAATATACTCCATCGCACACAGCGCTTTACGCTGCTTATCTTCCGTATAGCGGTCTTCGTGCAGTCCATTTTTATCCAGAATCAACAGCTCACCTGGCTCGATATCGCGCAACAGTTCTGCACCAATCGTTTCCAAAGCGCAGGATTCGGATGCAAACAGATAAGCATCTCCCAATCTGCCCATCGTCAATGGACGCAAGCCGTTGGGATCAGAAGCCACAAGCAGCTTGTCATTGGTCATAATAAGGAAAGCAAACCCGCCGACGATACGCTTCAATGCATCCTTGGCAGCCTCTACCAAATCCTTGGACGAACGGGCGATCAAATGAGCTACTACTTCGGTATCGCTGGTCGTTTGAAAAATAGACCCACCCTGCTCCAGCTCATGCCGAATTTGCAAAGCATTTACGATATTTCCGTTTGTCGCTACCGCCAGATCACCATCACGATACTTGAACACCAAAGGCTGTGCATTTGTCAGCTTACTGTCTCCACTTGTCGAGTAGCGCACATGTCCTATAGCAATATCGCCTGTCAACGAAGCCATTAAGTCTTTATTAAATACTTCTTTGACAAGCCCCATTCCACGATGATAATGGAACTCGTCGCCACTGCTCACACAGATCCCTGCGCTTTCCTCACCACGATGCTGAAGCGCGTGTAAGCCGTAATAGGCTAGGGAAGCGGCATCGGAGTGTCTGTATACCCCGAATACGCCGCATTCCTCTTTTAATTTATCAAACAGCCCCTCTTTACCAGAGCCCTCATTATAATAATCTCCAGTCCACAACGTCCGTGCTGTTATTTCATCAGACATGGAATGACATCCTCCCAGATTTGCTTCAAACTGGCGACTGCCTCGTTCAAAGCGGGTTGTCCGTTCACCTCAACTGTCAATTGTGATCCTTCAACTTTTCCCAATACGGTAACTGGCACTTCCAATCCACGCAGATGCGCTTCCAACGCAGACGCTTTATCCGGCGATGCAGACAACAAAATGCGGGATTGACTTTCGCTGAATAAAGCATGGTCAGGACGCAAAGACGTCTCTACGTTAACCTGTGCTCCCAATCCGCCGCTAATTCCAGATTCGGCAAGCGCCACAGCCAATCCGCCCTCTGCGAGATCATGCGCAGATTGTACCAATCCGGCTTGTATCGCTCCCAGTACTGCGGTCAGCAGTTTTTTCTCTACGTTCAAATCTAGCTCAGGCGGACGTCCTTCGGATACACCGTGCACGACAGCCTGGAACTCACTGCCTCCTAGCTCAGCCTTCGTCTCCCCCACTAGGAAAATGACGTCGCCTTCAGCTTTGAAGCCTTGTGTCGTAATATGATCTGTATCATGTACCAGACCGACCATACCGACTACAGGCGTCGGATAGATCGCACCTTTGGCATTTTCGTTGTACAAGCTAACGTTCCCCCCGATAACAGGTGTATCCAGTACACAACAAGCTTCTGCCATACCGTCCACGGCTTTTTCCATTTGCCAGAAAATATCCGGCTTTTCAGGGTTACCGAAGTTTAGGTTGTCCGTAATCGCCAAAGGCTCTCCGCCGGAGCATACAATATTACGAGCTGCTTCGCTGACTGCAATTCGTCCGCCTACCTCTGGATCCAGGTATACATAACGTCCGTTACAATCTGTAGTCATCGCAAGTCCCTTGCGGGTGCCGCGTACAGTCACTACAGCCGCATCCGAGCCCGGACGAACGGCCGTACTGGTGCGAACCATGTAATCATATTGCTCGTATACCCATTTCTTGCTGGCTACACTTGGGGATGAAAGCACCTTTTTCAGCGCACCGTTCAAATCAGTCACTTCTGGGTAACGCAATGTGTCAACAGCAGCATTTTGCTCATAATAAGCAGGAACTTCGGAAGGCTTGTCATAGATCGGACACTCGTCTACTAGCGCCGTCACTGGCATATCCCCCACCACTTCACCGTGATGGAACAAACGCAAACGCCCGTCATCCGTCACCTTGCCGACCTTGGCACAAATGACGCCCCAACGCTCGAAAATTTCAAGCGCCTGTGCTTCATCCTTTGGCTCAACAACGAACAGCATACGCTCCTGTGATTCGGACAGCATCATTTCATAAGGTGTCATGCCCTCTTCACGTTGCGGTACCTGATCCAGATACAGCTCAAGACCGTTGCCCGCCTTACTTGCCATTTCGGCACTGGAGCAGGTAAGTCCCGCTGCGCCCATATCCTGAATACCCAGTACAATACCGCTGTCGATCAGTTCCAGACATGATTCCATAACCAGCTTCTCCATAAATGGATCGCCTACTTGAACCGCAGTCCGATTCGCTTCGGATTCCTCTGTCAGCTCAACCGATGCGAAGGTAGCTCCATGAATCCCGTCACGACCTGTCGGAGGTCCCACATAAAACACCGGGTTACCGACCCCTTTTGCCACACCGCGCTGAATTTTATCATGGTCAATCAGTCCGACACACATTGCATTGACGAGCGGATTGCCCTCATAGCTTTCATCAAATACAACCTCGCCGCCTACGGTTGGAATACCGATACAGTTTCCATAGCCCGCAATACCGGATACCACATGCTCGAACAAATATTTCACACGGTCGCTCTCCAGCTTGCCAAAACGCAAAGAGTTCAACACAGCTACAGGTCTTGCGCCCATGGAGAAAATATCACGGATGATGCCGCCTACCCCGGTCGCTGCCCCTTGAAAAGGTTCTACAGCGGATGGATGGTTATGACTTTCGATTTTAAATACAACCGCTTGGTTGTCTCCAATATCTACAATCCCTGCTCCTTCACCCGGTCCCATCAGCACTCGCGGACCGCTCGTCGGGAAACGTCTCAGCAACGGCTTGGAGTTTTTGTAAGCACAATGCTCTGACCACATAACACTGAACACGCCAATTTCCGTATAATTCGGCTGACGCCCCATGAAATCACAGATCAGCGCATATTCACTGTCCGACACACCCATCTGCTGATACAGTTTATGTTCGGCAACCTGCTCTGCCGTCGGTTCCTTAGCGGACACTTGCTGCGCCATGACGATCCCTCCAAGCATTCAAAATAGATGTAAACATACGTTTGCCGTCATCCGTGCCAAGCAATGCATCCACCGCACGTTCCGGATGGGGCATCATGCCCAGTACGTTACCTTGTTCATTACAAATCCCCGCAATATCCGTCATGGAACCATTGGGATTATCTTTATACGTAAATACGATCTGATTGTTCGCCTGCAAACGAGCCAGCGTCTCATCATCACAGTAATAGTTGCCTTCACCATGTGCGATCGGAATAATGATTTCTTCACCAGCAGCATAATCTCTTGTAAAAGGCGTATCGTTATTCGCAACCTGCAACACCGTATCACGGCAAAGGAATTTCATCGACAGATTACGGCGCAAAGCTCCTGGCAACAGCCCGGCTTCGGTCAAAATTTGAAAACCGTTGCAAATCCCCAAAATATATTTGCCTTCAGCAGCCGCTTTGGCTACTTCCTTCATCACCGGGGCAAACCGGGAAATCGCACCGCACCGCAGATAATCCCCGTAGGAGAAGCCTCCCGGAACAAGAATACAATCGTAAGGTGACAGATCCGTTGCAGTATGCCACACATAATCGACAGGTTCACCGACCGTGTCCTCTATCGCCTTATAGCAGTCAATATCACAGTTGGAGCCCGGAAAAACCAGAACTGCAAATTTCATGGAATCAGCCCTCCAGTTCGTAGCGGTAGTCTTCAATGACCGTGTTGGCCAACAGCTTTTCACACATCTCGATGACGCGTTTCTCTGCACTCTCGCGGTCTGTTGTATCCAGATTCAGTTCCATATACTTACCAATTCTGACGCTATCCACTTCTCCGAAACCCATAGAATGCAGTGCGCCCTGCACCGCAACCCCCTGCGGGTCCAAAACGCTTTGCTTAATCGTGACATAGACTGTTGCTTTCATCATGTTCCTTCAGTTCCTCCTCCGAATGAGTGAATCCTATTGGTTGAATTATGATTACTATTTACTGTGCCGTCAGACGCCGCCAAATATCCGTATATCTTGCAGTTGTTTCTTCTACGACCTCAGCAGGCAACGGATCGGGCTTGCTGTTCTTGTCCCAACCGGATGATGCCAAATAGCTTCGTACCGGCTCCTTGTCCATGCTGTCAATCTCCATATCCAGCTCATACTTTTCCTGCGCCCAAAAACGGGATGAGTCCGGAGTGAAAATTTCATCAATCAAAATCACCTTGCCATCAACAAGACCAAACTCAAACTTGCAATCCGCTAAAATGATTCCTCGCTTTTCGCAGAAAGCACGCGCAAATTCGTACAATGCCAAGCTTTTTTCCTCAAGCTCACCGGTTAGCTGGGCCCCGACCAGCTCTTTCATTTGGTGAAGGGAAATGTCCTCGTCGTGACCGACATCATTTTTTGCAGCCGGTGTAAATAGAGGCTTGGGAAAGCGTTCATTCTTACGTAGCCCCTTGGGCAATGGAATACCGTTTACCTCGCCGGTCTGCTCATACTGACGCCAGCCGCCTCCGGTAATATATCCGCGCACCACACACTCGATGTCGATGCGTTCAGCCTTCAGCGTAACCATGATCCGGTCCTTTAGCAGCTCTTTATGCTGTTCGTCGATAACATGTCCGAGCTTATCTACATCGGTATGCACGACATGGTTTTCCAGCAGGTCTTTCGTCTGTTCAAACCAGAAAGCACTGAGCTTGTTCAATACATTTCCTTTTTCCGGTACGGGCGGCTCCAACACATAATCAAAAGCCGAAATCCGGTCCGTCACGACAATCAGAAAATGTTCTCCGAGATCATACAACTCACGCACTTTGCCTTTGTACAAGAGCGGCGCATGAATCAGACCTTCGGCGGTAGACAATGACATTTCATTACACCTCTTTCAAAAGAGTATGGCCCCTCCTAAATCCTCCCCTCGGGGAGAACCCCCAGGGCTGCTGCCCTCGGGACTCCCGCAAGAGTTGGCTGGTGAGCCGGGTGAGGGCGTCTATTTTGTAGCTACGGTCGGGTGAGCGCGCTCCGCTGGATGAAGCTTGTTGGCACAAGCCTCATCCAGCAACGCTTTTACGTCGGCGCGAACGGCTGGCTCAAGGCTTCGCTTCTTGAGCCTGTGCGTTTCTGGAAGGACTGCGGGCTGTTTGCTGTGCAAATTCGGCAGTCCTTCCAGAAACGTTGCTTGTGATAGAAAAGCGTGTTCCACTGCTTTTCCATCGCTCTTGGGAAGGTGCGGCATCTTATGTGCCGCACCTTTTCAAGTTCTGCTCCCACATGAGGGTTGGTGCTGGAAGCAGCGGAGCAGACGGAATCGTTCCGGAGAAGCGTTAGCGTTTGCCTTTGCCCCTGGATTCCAACCTTTACAGGTTTTCCAATTCAGGAATCCAGGGGCAACAGCAATCGGAAGAACGATCCGTTCGTGCAGCGGTCTCATCACGCTCCTGATCCTCTCCCAAGCGCCAACCTTCCCTCTTACTCCCCTAATCCCAGCTTTTTAAAGATCGTATCCACGTTTTTCAAATGCCAAGCTGGGTTGAACGCATCCTCGATTTCATCCGGACTGAGCACGTCAGTAATTTCAGGAGTCGCCTCGACGATTTCGCGGAACTGGCGTTGTTCTTCCCATGCCTGCATAGCACGCGGCTGCACGGTATCGTAAGCTTTTTCACGACTAAAGCCCTTGTCGATCAGCTTCGTCATAATACGGCCAGAGAATGGTACACCATACGTACGCGCCATATTGCGCTTCATATTTTCAGGGAAGACCGTCAGATTTTTCACGATATTGCCAAAACGGTTCAGCATGTAGTTCAACAGCATTGTTGCATCTGGCAGAATGATGCGTTCTACAGAAGAATGCGAAATGTCGCGCTCATGCCACAGCGTAACGTTCTCATACGCCGATACCATATGCCCGCGAATCACACGTGCCAGGCCGGAAATGTTTTCACTTCCGATCGGATTGCGTTTATGCGGCATTGCGGAAGATCCTTTTTGACCCTTGGCAAAAGCTTCTTCCACCTCGCGGAATTCACTCTTTTGCAATGCACGGACTTCTGTAGCAAACTTGTCCAACGATGTGGCGATCAACGCCAACGTGGCCATATATTCAGCATGACGATCACGCTGAAGCGTTTGTGTAGAAATCGGAGCAGGCTTGGTGCCCAGCTTGCGGCATACGAATTCTTCCACAGCTGGGTCAATGTTGGCATATGTTCCGACTGCACCGGACATTTTACCGTATTGTACCTGGTCAGCAGCATAGCGGAAACGTTCCAGATTGCGCTTCATTTCCTCGTACCACAGGCCCATTTTCAGTCCGAATGTGGTCGGCTCAGCGTGCACTCCATGTGTACGTCCCATCATCGGTGTGTGCTTGTAAGCCAATGCCTTTTCCTTCAAAATCTCAATAAAGTTCAGAATATCTCGTTCCAGAATTTCATTCGCCTGTTTTAACAAATAGCCCAGTGCTGTATCGACCACGTCTGTGGAGGTTAGACCGTAATGCACCCATTTGCGCTCGTCGCCAAGACTTTCGGATACCGTGCGGGTAAAAGCAATGACATCGTGTCTTGTTTCCTGCTCAATTTCATAGATCCGTTCAATATCAAAGCTTGCATTTTTGCGCAGAGCCACGGTATCTTCTTTTGGGATAACACCTAACTCAGCCCATGCTTCACAGGCACACAGTTCTACTTCCAGCCAAGCTTTGAATTTATTTTCTTCCGTCCAAATCGCTCTCATTTCCGGTCTGCTATAGCGTTCGATCATGACTATTTATCCCCCCAAATATTGGTTTGATCAATCCATTCCAGCGCTTGTTCCGTATCCTGGCACAACAGATTAATATGTCCCATCTTCCGGCCTGGCTTGGCTTCACTTTTTCCATACAAATGCAGCTTCGGTACAACACTCAATCTTTCAGCTTCAGCATCTGTTTGTCCGAACCGCCGAATTACGTTCTCCAAATGCTCACCTAGTACATTGACCATCACGACCGGAGTCAGAAGCTTCGTGTTGCCTAGTGGCAAACCACAAATCGCACGTATATGCTGCTCAAATTGCGATGTGGCGCATCCCTCCATCGTGTAGTGGCCGGAGTTATGGGGACGTGGTGCCAACTCATTAACGTACAATTGTCCATCTTCGGTGACAAACATCTCCACAGCGAGCAGCCCCACCGCATCCAATGACTCCGCCACAGCCAGCGCCAATTTGCGTGCTTCTTCCTGGACAGGTTCAGGTACGCGTGCGGGTACAATCGACGTGTGCAAAATGTTGTTTACGTGAATGTTTTCCGCAGGCGGAAAGGCTTTGGCTTCACCGTTCGTGCTGCGAGCTACAATCACCGAGATTTCGCAGCGAAAACGGATGAACTGTTCCAACACCAGTTCCGAACCGCTTCCAGCCAGTTGCTCGTAGGCATTCGTGGCTTCCTCCGATTGGCGAACGACCACTTGGCCCTTGCCATCATAACCGCCGACTGCTGTTTTGAGCACACACGGTACACCCAGTTCGGCTACCGCTTGAACCATATCGGCAGAACTGCTAATTTCACGATATGGAGCGACAGGAACACCAGCTGCTTCAATAGAACGTTTTTCACGCAGACGATGCTGTGTCGTGTACAAAAGACTACTGCCCTGTGGCACACTGGATTCCTGTTCCAAAAGCGCGGCTACACCTGCATCCACATTTTCAAACTCATACGTGATCACATCACACCGTGCAGCCAGTTCTCTGGCCGCGTGCTCATCATCATAGGCAGCACGGATTTGTTCGGACACCTGTCCACACGGACTATCCGGTGCAGGGTCCAGTGTTACGAAGCGATAGCCTAGGTTTGTTCCTGCCAGTACAAGCATTCTTCCTAGTTGTCCGCCTCCCAAAAGCCCAATCACTGTGCCAGGAGGGCGGATTCGGCCTGCCGATTCACATGCTTCATTCATAGTGAGTCACTGCCTTCCAGTACCTCGTCACGGATACGGTCGCGTCTTGCCACAACCCGCTGACTTATCTTTTCGTCAAAAGCACCTAATATTTGTGCAGCCAGCAGCCCTGCATTGGTAGACCCTGCCTTACCGATTGCCACAGTGGCAACTGGAATACCACCCGGCATCTGCACAATGGAGAGGAGGGAGTCCAGACCATTCAGAGCCTTCGACTGGACAGGCACGCCAATTACTGGCAAGGATGTCTTCGCAGCCACCATTCCCGGCAGATGTGCAGCCCCGCCCGCTCCAGCAATAATGACTTTTAATCCGCGCCCGGCGGCCTCTTCTGCAAAACGAAACATTAAATCCGGTGTACGATGGGCTGAAACTACTTTTTTCTCATATCCGATTTCAAGCTCGTCCAGCACAGCACATGCATGTTGCATGGTGTCCCAGTCTGATGTGCTGCCCATAATGACAGCGACCTGCACTGACATGTCCTTCACTCCCTGTTTATCAATAAGCGCCAAAAATCCGGCACTCGAAAATAACGTTATTTTCAAGACACCGGACTACGAAAAAACAAACGACAGAGCCTCTTAAAGGCATGCCAAAAGCAAGCCTGTTCCACCGCATCCAATGCGGCTTCAGCCGTATGTCTCCCGTAGTCCGGAAATTTAAGGTTTCCAGGTAGAAACTTCCGGGCCGTATCCCCGGCATTATACGAGTCAGGATTGTGCTTACTCCATACCCAACGATATACTTTCCTAGCGTAATCGTGGTGAGTTTCGGCTCCAACATGTGTACCTAATTAAATTGTACCTAAAGTTCATTTTTTATCGACAATACACTTCATAGTTTAACAATTCCCTACACCCTGTGTCAACTTGAAAACGAACATTGTCATAATGATACAATTTAATGTTCGTGTTTAACAAAAACCAAGCCCTTTATATGCACACCTCGGGACTATTGTATTACATTTAGCTATCTCTCTACCTGCACTGATAACGGCCAGCAATACATCTTACCAACAAAAATAAAAAGCCGGCACTTCCTGTACAGGTAGTGATCCGACTTTTACTTTTTTTATTTCGTTATTTTACGACCAGCACGGGGATACGTGCATGCTGCACCACATTGTGACTTACGCTACCTAAGACAAATTCACGAATACCACCCAAACCGCGACTGCCGATCACAATCACATCGAAGCCATTCTCATTGGCATAATCCAAAATGACTTCGGCCGGCGAACCTTGAATCAGTTCCACCTTGGCATCTACACCTTGCTCAGCAAGCCGCTTTTTAACTTCATCCGTAGTTTGCTCAGCCAAATCATAATACTCTTTATTCACCGAAGCTGGAATTGGAGCCAAGCCTTCGCCCATAAAAATCCGCGGGAAATCGAATGCTGTTACGACCTCAAGCTTCGAGGAGGGTGATGCCTTTACCAATTCAGCCGCCTTCAATAAAGCTTTGTTGGATGCATCCGAACCGTCATAAGCAAGCAATACTTTTGAAAATAGCATAATACGCACCTCTTCCGAATTCAGTTTGTTAAATCAAAGCCTGAAATTATGTATTCCTGTAGTTGTTCACTTTCATTACACCATGTAATGGCTGAGAATAGTCTTCTCAATCATCATTAAACTTCCCTATGGGAAGCTAAACTCCCAGTCTTACCGTAAAAAATACCCATAGAGCAATGCGTTAATGAATAGCAACGCAGGAATACCTAATCTGAAGGTCATATGCCGTGTTTTATGGCGCTTGCGGTACATCGCAATGAGTACACCCAATGCGCCCCCGATCAGGGCCAGCAAAAACAACGTCCGTTCAGGTACACGATCACGGTGTTTACGTGCTCTCTTTTTATCTTCCGACATTACCAGATAGCCAACTGCATTGATGAACAGCAGCCATACCAACAAGCCTGTCTGCAATGTCTCCCCTCCTTTTGCACACCGCACCAGTTTCAGGTATTAGGACTTATATAGAGCTCTCTCCTTCATTATAACCTCACCCCTTTTATAGAAACAACGCCTTCCCTGACTGGGAAAACGTTTTTGCGGAAATAGTAACGGTGTATGAGGGCAATTCCCGAGTGCATCTATTTTGTCTTAAAGGAGGAACTACGATGGAAAGCACCCATGAGTACGTTGAAAAGCTGCGAGAAAATGCAAAAAAGGCAGAACGTAACCGTAAACAAGGAAAAGGAACTCCCAGCGCCAGCTTGCCAACAAAACAGCATAGCAAAAACCCCTGATCATGAGATCTGTATTCAACTGTAGAACCATGTAAATACCGTAAGACATCAACTCACCGTGTCACTCTCATTCAATGAAATTAAAGGTAGGTAAACTCAGTTGTTCACCTTTTATCAAAAGCAACAAGCAGACTCCTTATGAGATTTCTGCTTGTTGCTTTTGTTTTCAAATCTTTTCCATCCAGGTATAATTAAAGCGATTACATATAATAAAGATGAGTTTTAGGGTCATATTATCTAACATATATATTGACTAAAGGTGATTTAGCACTCTATAATGCGTGATATTAACGTTATTCGACAAAATATTTGTCAGCTAATCTATCATTAATATTTTGAGGTTTCAGATTGGAGAGGAGCTTTATATGACTAACATGAAAAAAATGACAATGATTCCCCTGTTGGCCAGCTTTATTCTCGGAAGTACCTTATGGAGTGGTGGAGTTACCGCCAACGTAGCGTCAGCAGCTACAACCAGTACAACGTTATCTACTTCTAGCACTACAACTTTGGACAAATCTGATAAGCCACAAACTAATCACTTGCCCAATATTAAAATACTGGCCACAGGAGGAACCATTGCAGGGTCATCCTCCGTCAACACAGATACAACCGGCTACAAAGCAGGTGCATTAGGTGTTGAAACCTTGATCAATGCCGTTCCTGAGATGAAAAGTATTGCAAATGTCAGTGGTGAGCAAGTGGTTAACGTAGGTAGCCCCGATGTTAATAATGAAATCCTCTTAAAACTTGCCAAACGCACCAACGAACTGCTTGCCAGAGATGATGTAGATGGTATTGTCATTACCCATGGTACAGATACATTGGAAGAAACGGCATACTTCCTCAATCTTGTCGTTAAGAGCGATAAGCCTGTAGTTGTTGTTGGCTCTATGCGCCCAGCTACTGCCATCAGTGCCGATGGTCCATTCAACCTTTATAATGCTGTAAAAGTTGCCGGTGCTTCGGCCTCTAAAGGCCAGGGTGTACTCGTACTGCTGAACGATCGCATCGGTGCAGCAAGATATATCACGAAAACAAACACAACAGCAGTCGATACGTTCAAGTCTGTAGAGCAGGGATACCTTGGAGCTGTAGTAGGCGATCAAGTATACTACTACAACAAATCCACTCATAAGCACACAACTTCTTCTGTATTCGATATCTCTAATCTCACCCAGCTACCACAAGTAGATATTTTATACGAATATCAAAACAACGGTCGCTACCTGTATGACGCAGCCGTAGCAGCTGGTGCCAAGGGTATAGTGGTCGCTGGTTCCGGTAATGGTTCCTTGTCCAAGACCTCCTCAGAAGGCGCAGAGGCTGCAGGTAAAAAAGGAGTTATTATTGCCCGCTCTACCCGCGTAGGAAGTGGAGTTGTGTCTCCGTCGACAAAAGACGCAGCTTCGAACTTTGTGTCCACTGATTCGCTCAATCCGCAAAAAGCACGGATTTTGCTCATGCTCGCTTTGACCCAAACGCACGATGTGAACCAAATTCAATCTTTCTTTAATGAATACTAAGAGCAGTCATTCCAAGTCAAATAAATACAACTTCCTTATTATGAAAAAGAAGCAGCAGTTACGGTTGACCGCCGTACTGCTGCTTCTTTTATGCAAGAAAATAGAGTCTGGGACCGATAACTAATTTATCTGGTTTCCAATCGTTCTGGTCTTATACAGCCATTCGTTTCCCCTTACAGGCAGCATCAAGACTGCTGTTTGGGAATCCCATTCAAGCTTGGAGGATATTTAGCTTGCTTCTCTAGATGAGCAGCGATTTCTTCCTCCAGTATACTTGATTTATTTTGCTGATTATTGATTTTAAGCGGCTTATGCTTGGGCATAAATACTCACCTCCTCGGATTACCATGCCAAGGAGTAAGCTTTTTTATACCGACATACGCCTGCTAATTGTGTAGCTTATAGCACGTTCTGGTCAATCTTTATTCGCCCTGCTTTTGCTCCATTGCTGCTTTTAACAAATCCCCCAAACTGGAGCCAAAGGAATCCTTCTTTTCAAACTGTTTTACTAGCTTTTGCTGTTCCCGTTTGTTTACCCGTTGCTTGTCCTTATCCAGCGTCTCCGTAATGCCGCAGGGTAAGCATCTTACATACAGACCTGCTTTGCCCTCTTTCATTTCCATTTTTTTATGACACTGTGGACAACGTCGATTGGACAAGCGTTTTTCCCCTGAACGACGGTAACCACAATCCGCACTTGGACATACAAGGAACTTGCCTTTCTTCCCTTTTTTCTCCAACAACTTTGTACCACAATCCGGACAATGGCTATTCGTTACGTTATGGGGTTTGTACTCCGCGCTGCTATTTTTCACAGTAGAAACCAATTCTTTCGCCATAGCACGGATAGAATTCAAAAATGGCTCAGGTTGTCCTTGACCACGGGCAATCCGTTCCAACTCCGCTTCCCAACGTGCCGTCAATTCGGGCGTTCGTAGCTGTGGAGCCGCCAATTCGATCAGTTGCTTGCCTTTGCCAGTTGGATGCATCACGTTCCCCTGGCGCTCTATCGTATCCGAGCTGACGAGTTTCTCGATCAGATCTGCACGAGTAGCTGGTGTACCCAGGCCGTGCTTTTCCATCTGAGCGAGCAGGGCTGCTTCTGTATAACGCTTCGGCGGCATCGTTCGTCCAGCTCGTACAATACAACGCTGCAATTGGACGGAGTCTCCTTTTTTCAGCTCAGGCAAAATAACGCCCCGTCCATTATTTTCACGATCATCTATCTCTTCATCGTCCAATTCATAATGACTTTCGTCATATACAGCACGCCAACCACTATCTTTTATGGTTGTACCTTTTACCTGAAATGTTTCCTGCCCCACCATGACCGATACAGCTACAGCATCATAACGTGCAGGTGGGTAGAACAAACTGATAAAACGGCGTGCAATCAGATCATACAGCTTACGTTCCTCTGGGCTTAACTGATTAAGCAATAATGTCTGCTCAGTAGGTATAATCGCATGGTGATCTGTGACTTTACTATCATCCACAACTCGCTTTGTGATTGGCAATTTGTTACGCAATAACGGACGTGCTAAAGAAGCATACGGACCTACTGCTACGCTACTGAGCCTTTCCTTAAGTGAATCCACCATATCGGATGTAAGATAACGGCTATCTGTACGCGGATAGGTCACCAGCTTATGCTGCTCATACAGACGCTGAAGGACATTGGACGTCTGTTTGGCTGAGAAGCCGTAGCGCTGGTTAGCATCTCGTTGCAGCTCAGTTAAGTCATACGCCAGCGGGTGAGGCTCGTTTTTTTCACTCTTTTTAACACTCACAACTGTACCTTTGGCCCCCTCAAGCCTGTGGCGCAAAGTCTCTGCCTGAGTACGGTCAAACATACGTGAATCCCCATTTTCTGCCCGCCATGTTGCCTGAAAATGGCCAAAATCAGCCGTCAAAGTATCATATTCCTGAGAACGAAACTGGGTGATCTCTTTCTCACGTTCCATAATCATCCCCAGTGTCGGTGTCTGTACCCTTCCAGCCGAAAGCTGAGCGTTATAACGAACCGTTAACGCGCGGGTTACATTGAGACCAATCATCCAGTCTGCTTCAGCCCTACAGCGAGCCGATTCATATAAACGATCAAACTGCTGGCCAGGCAATAATTTCGCGAAACCTGCCTTAATTGCCTTATCCGTCTGCGAGGAAATCCATAAGCGTCGGAAAGGCTTTTTCCAGTTTGCCATTTGTATAATCCATCGTGCCAGCAGTTCTCCTTCACGAGCAGCATCTGTTGCTACGATAAGTTCTCCAATGTCCTGTCGTTTCATAAGCTGCTGTACAGCTTTGAACTGATGATTACTTTCCCGCAATACCTTTAACTTGGAGTTCTTCGGAAGAATGGGCAAGTCCTCCAAGTTCCAAGTCGCATACTTAGAATCGTAATCCTCAGGCTCTGCTAATCCGACCAAATGACCCAAAGCCCATGTCACTACATACTTAGGTCCTTCTATATAACTTTTATGCTTCTCTCGGCTGCCCATCACACGTGCAATCTCTCTGGCCACGGATGGTTTTTCTGCCAATACCAATACCTTCATGTTACGCTCCTTTCTCTCATAATGTTAATTATACCATCCTACCATCTTACGATAAATCTAATGCCAACCAACGTCTCTTTATCAACATGATCTTTCCTTACTATTACTATTGCTTATGCATTAATTAGACCAACTTACAAATCAGGCACACTCCATTTTATTAGCAGACCCGCATACGTCAGGCCTCCCCCGAATCCATATAACACCACATGTTGTCCATATCTTAAACGCCCATCATCCAATCCACACTGTAAAGCCAACGGAATGGACGCCGCCGAGGTATTGCCATAAAACTCTACACTTGTCAGCGTCTTTTCTAAAGGTACTGTACTTTTTTCACATATGGACTCAATCATTCTCAGATTAGCGCTATGAGGTACAAACCAGTCAAGATCTTCCTTCTCCATATTTGCCTTATCCATTAATCTTTCGATGCCAGCTGGAACAGAGCGTACAGCCCATTTATAAACCTCACGTCCATTTTGAGCAATAAAACCATTATCTTGCAGCTTCTCTCCATCCAAATAGTTAGATAATCCTGCGCGGTAAAGATGTGCTCCACCTTGCCCAAAGGTTCCTATATCTGCGGTCAAAAATGATCCTTCATCCTCGTCATATTCAACAAGTGCGACTCCTGCTCCATCTCCAAAAAGAACACATGTCGTCCGGTCGGTATAATCTGTAATTTTGGATAATGTCTCTGCTCCAATCACTAGAACCTTACGATGTAGACCACCCGTAATAAGACCATTCGCCAAATGAAGTCCATAGGCAAAGCCTGCGCATGCAGCACTAACATCCATTGATCCTGTATTTGGAATATTAAAATAAGCCTGAATACGGGAAGCCGTACTTGGAAAATAGTAATCAGGTGTACTTGTCGCTACAATGATCATGTCAACATCGTTCACATTTACGTTATAAAGGTTAACCATACGTTTAATAGCTTGTATACATAAATCAGATACGTACTGATCTTCAGCCGCGATTCGTCGTTCCCGCATACCCGTTCGTTGTACAATCCACTCGTCACTAGTTTCCACAAGCTTCTCCAAGTCGGCGTTCGTTAAAATCCGTTCAGGTACATAAGTGCCAAGGGCCGTTAACTTTGCTTTTGAATTCAACATTCTGATCACTCTCCTTTATAATTCTTATTCATATTATAACACCAGATACTAATACCTGGTACTAATTTTCTTAAAAAAATGTCTATCTATTTACTAGCTAATATCCACATATTCAGTCGAACTTATAACTAACTTACTCTAATAAAAAATACTACTGAAATTTAACACAAAAAAAAGATCATGATCTCAGTGAGATCATGATCTTTTTTACTTGTTGCTTGGCAACGTCCTACTCTCCCAGGACCCTGCGGTCCAAGTACCATCGGCGCTGGAGGGCTTAACGGTCGTGTTCGGGATGGGTACGTGTGGAACCCCTCCGCTATCGCCACCAAACATGAATTTGTCTCGCAAATTCTAACTCCAAGGTTACACCCTGAAAACTGGATCCGAAACTTCATTGCGCCTTATCTTAGGATAAGCCCTCGACCGATTAGTATTGGTCAGCTCCATGCATTACTGCACTTCCACCCCCAACCTATCTACCTCGTCGTCTTCAAGGGGTCTTACATACTGGGAAATCTCATCTTGAGGGGGGCTTCACGCTTAGATGCTTTCAGCGCTTATCCCTTCCGTACATAGCTACCCAGCGGTGCTCCTGGCGGAACAACTGGTACACCAGCGGTACGTCCATCCCGGTCCTCTCGTACTAAGGACAGCTCCTCTCAAATTTCCTACGCCCACGACAGATAGGGACCGAACTGTCTCACGACGTTCTGAACCCAGCTCGCGTACCGCTTTAATGGGCGAACAGCCCAACCCTTGGGACCTACTTCAGCCCCAGGATGCGATGAGCCGACATCGAGGTGCCAAACCTCCCCGTCGATGTGGACTCTTGGGGGAGATAAGCCTGTTATCCCCAGGGTAGCTTTTATCCGTTGAGCGATGGCCCTTCCATGCGGTACCACCGGATCACTAAGCCCGACTTTCGTCCCTGCTCGACTTGTAGGTCTCGCAGTCAAGCTCCCTTCTGCCTTTGCACTCTTCGAATGATTTCCAACCATTCTGAGGGAACCTTGGGGCGCCTCCGTTACTCTTTAGGAGGCGACCGCCCCAGTCAAACTGCCCACCTGACACTGTCCTCGCACCGGATCACGGTACCAAGTTAGAACCTAGATACGATCAGGGTGGTATCCCAAGGATGCCTCCCCTCAAGCTGGCGCTCAAGGTTCAACGGCTCCCACCTATCCTGTACAGATCGTACCCAAATTCAATATCAAGCTGCAGTAAAGCTCCATGGGGTCTTTCCGTCTTGTCGCGGGTAACCTGCATCTTCACAGGTATTAAAATTTCACCGGATCTCTCGTTGAGACAGCGCCCAAGTCGTTACGCCATTCGTGCGGGTCAGAATTTACCTGACAAGGAATTTCGCTACCTTAGGACCGTTATAGTTACGGCCGCCGTTTACTGGGGCTTCGGTTCATAGCTTCGCCCGAAGGCTTACCACTCCCCTTAAC